>CAMYXQ010000016.1 GCA_947303105.1 uncultured Caryophanales bacterium
AGGAATTTGTTCATCATGCCGCCAGGGTAACTGGAGAAGATGATTTTGAAGACCATACCCAGCGCGATGGTGTTCGTCACGTACGGAAGGAAGAACACCGTCTGGAAGAAGGCCTTCAACGGCTTGATCTGGTTGAGGAGGACCGCGATCAATAGACCGATGATGATGGTAAGAGGCACGGATACGGCAACGATGATCGCCGTATTGGCCAACGAGCTCAGGAATTCCTCGGATCCCAGTACCGTCGCATAGTTCTTGAATCCCCAATACGGCATAACGCCGCCACGCGGGTTGTTGATGGCCGCGATGTAATTGGTGATGGCGAAGGAGCTATTGGACCCCGCCATGAACTTGAAGTTGACGATAAAGGAGATTACGAAGGTGTTCAGGATCGGGTAGATCATGAACAGCAAGAGGAAGAACAAGGCGGGGATCAACGCGATCCAGGCCTTGGCCCATTCTGGCATCTGAACTCGAGAAGCTCTGCGCACGCCCAAAGTGCGATGGAGCAGTTGCTCCGTCGACTGGTCAAGCTGCTCTTGGGAGGGTTTCGCCTTCCAATAGGCCAGCTGGGTGGCAAAGCGGGATTTTTTCTCGGTTGCTTCTGCCATTATTTGATCCTCTCTCCGCCTTCCTCAAAGACGTAGAAACGTTTGGTTCCGAAGCGGACGGTGCTCGCGCCGCCGATGGCTTCGCGATCCTCGCTCGGGATGATGATGCGAAGATGGTCTTCGGGCTGGCCGGAGACGCAACCGACGACGGAGATGTCGCGGCCGATGTGCTGAATCATATCGATGTCCACCGGAACGACGCCCAATTTGGACTTCGCGTTGGCGCGGAAAGCTTCCGGACGGACGCCGATGAACACTTTGCGGTCGGTCCGTTCTTCGATGTGGAACGGATACGCTCTGCGGGCGACTTCCGGATTCTCTTCGCGGTCGGGCGGGAGAATCTCTTTGCCCTTGCTGTCGTATTTCTTTTCCGGTTCTTCGACCACTTTGAATTCATAGGGCTTCTCATAGGCCGGATCTTCATCGAACAGTTCGCCGTTCAGATAAAGTTTTCCGCCTTTGATCTCGCCTTCGAAGATGTTGATGGCCGGGTTGCCAAGGAACTTGGCGACGAACAGGTTGCAAGGTTCGTCGTAGACGTGCTGCGGTTCGCCGATCTGCTGGACGATGCCCAGCTTCATGACGACGATGGTATCGGAGATCGACATCGCTTCTTCTTGGTCGTGGGTGACATAGATGATCGTGGTGCCTGTGCTTCTTTGAAGGCGTATGATTTCCTCACGGGTCTGCAGACGGAGACTGGCGTCGAGGTTGGATAGCGGCTCGTCGAGCAAGAGCACGGACGGCTTCTTAACGAGGGCGCGGGCGATGGCGACACGCTGCTGCTGACCACCGGAGAGTTCTTTCGGTTTGCGGGCGAGGTAAGGCTCGATGTCGACGATACGGGCATTCTCGTGGATGAGGGCGTCTTTGTCCTGTTTCGAGAGTCTGCGCTTGTCGGCGATCTTCGCGGCGGCCGGATCCTTGGCCTTGAGTTCTTCGAACTCGGCCTTCTTGGCTTCGAAGGCCGCTTGGGCTTCGGCGACGCGGGCTTCTTTGGCGGCCCTGGTCTCTTCGACGGAAGCTAAAAGCTTCTCGTTCGCGGCGAATTCCTCTTCGAGGCCATAGACGCTCTTGCCGGCGGCTTTGTTCTTCTCGATGAGGGCGGGGAGATTCGGCTGGCGCTTTTGGGCGCGGGCGACGAGTTCCTCGAAGGCTTTGAGATCGGCCGTTGCCGCCGCCAACTCGTCTCTTTCATTCCCGTAGAAGCCCGGAAGGCGGACGTTGTCGAGCGGGAAGGAGATGTTGTTGTAGACGGTGAAATGCGGATAAAGGGCGTAGTTCTGGAAAACCAAGCCGATTCCGCGGTTCTCGGGTGGGACGTTGGTGACATCTTCGCTACCAAAATAAATATGACCGCTGGAGGGCTTATGCAAGCCGGCGATCATATAGAGGGTAGTCGATTTTCCGCAGCCCGAAGGACCCAAAAGCCCGACGAGTTTCCCGTCGGGAATTGTCAAATCAAGGGTATCGACCGCTGTGGTATGGTTACCTTTGCTGCCGGTAAACACCTTGGTAAGACCTTCGATTCTTACTTCCATGTCTTTCCTCCTATGCCATATGGCACAGACATTTATTACTAAATGAGTTTAGCACATATAAAGAGTTACCTACAAGGTAAGATACCATAAGTTTTTCGGGCATAAAAAAATGTGGGAATCCCCACAAAAATGGCTTAAAATATACCACTAGCCGCCTAAAGGTTAGTTATCGTCGGAAGAGGAATCTTCCGGCGTTTTTTCTCGCTTATCATCGGGGATTTCGGCTTTTTCCCGCATCTCGCGATCGATGATTTCCTGGCCTTCCTGACGGATCTGGTCGGCAATGATCATTCGTTCTTCATACGCTTTTTCGGCGGCCTCTTGGTCGGCTAACGAGTCGAAGAAGACGCTCTCTTCCTCATCGATGACCATCGTGCCGGCGATGAAGTCGTGGACTGAGCGTTTTTTGAGTTCGAAGATCGAAAGAACATAGCTCGCGAACAGCAAAACCGACATGATGATGACCGACCACTTCAAAGGCAGGAAGAAGAGCAAGACGGCCCCCACCAGAATCTGCGGCAGCGTCCTAAGGACGACCTGGGCCCGTTTGATGGTGAAGCCTTCCCGGTTGACCAAGCAGCAATGCATGATCTTTTTGCCGATGGACGCCCCGTTTTTGAAGATGAGGGGGGACATCAGGAAGATGAGCAGAGCCGCGAGGGGCGCCGCTACCATCAAAGGATAAGGCAGACTGTAGGCGGTATAGACGTTGTAATACTCGAGGAAGAACGGCTGATAGAAGAGGTTCTGGATGGCGTTGTAATAGACGCTGCGGATGCTGTCGTCGCCCGAGCAATAGAAAGTTCTCAACGTCACTTTTGCCTGCTGGGTCAAAACGCCGTCTTCGTAGAAGGAATCCACCGGAACGCCGATTTGGTCATAGAGGACTTCCTCGCCTTCCGTCGCATAACGCCAGAAAGTCGAACCGGTCTTGGAAGGCAGTTGGATGGCGCCCAAATCCTCTTGGCTATAAAGGTTCCGATCGTCATTTAAGCCGAGAATGTGCACATTGTACCAATACATGTCATATGCAATGGTGTCGTCTTGGGCGGGAAGGAAGACCAAATAATAATTGGTCATGATCTCCTCATACCGCTTGTAATCGTTGAATTCTTCGTAGGGGGTAGGGGTCCCGTCCACTTCGTAATAGAGACCCGATTCGACCTGAAGGTGGATCAAGGCAGATTCGAGTTGTTTGCCTTTGGGGGATTTGAGGAAGATCGTCTGGGTCAAAGCGAAAATTCCGAGACCGAGGAAAGCGGCGATCAAAAAGTCGATGACCGCGGCCAAGGTGCGTCTCCAAGGTTTGGCGTTAACGATCTTGTGCATCTTCTTTTTTGATTACCTCAACCAGCAAATCATCGTCGCGAATCACCACAGATGCCGATAAATAGTCATGCAAAGCCCGACGTTTCTTGGTGAAAATGGCCAGTCCGAGTGAGACCAAGAACACCAAAACCGCCGTGGTGATCGAGAAGACCAAGTCATTCAAAATGATGCCGATCATCGCCGTGAGGACGAAGGGAATCGACCGCAAAGCGAACCGCCACTTGGGCAAAGCCACCGCCGTTTTCTGATCGGCCAAAGCGAGGTGCATCCACCGCTTGCCGAGGGTGGCGCAGGGGATGCTGCACATCGGAATGATGACATACCACACCAAGAAGGGGATATAGAGCGCGATGGCCTCGATGATGATCAAACCGCGGTCCAAATGCTTTTGGGCGAGTTTGTAATAAGGCTGGGCCATCAGGTGATCCTGGGCTTTGCCATATTGGTCACGGAAATAGGAAAGGATCGATTGCTCGATATTGGTGGGCAACTTGTCATCGACATACAAATCCGGGTTGATGATGCCTTTCTGATCGAGCTGGGCAACCCCGCCGATGCGAACGAAATCGAAGTAGGCGGAATGGTTGATATGCTCGTCATCTTCCGGAAGACCTAACACTGTAGTGTTATAGTCCATCACGGTATAATTTAACGGCTCCGGATTGGCGGGATTATTTCCGCTTTGATAATCGGTGTAATAGTAGTAAATCGCATCCTCATAATCGCGATAGTCAGTGCTGGAAATATCGCGGAGGACGTTTTTCTCATCGGGGGTGACGAGGCCGGATGCCGTCTGGTAATCCGTGAGGCTGACTTGGGCTTCGCGGACCCCTAAAGCGTCCGACAAAGTCGGGAATAGATTCGTGGTCGAAAGGAAGAAAATCAGGGCCGCAGAGGCGATGAAAAACGCCATATCGATGGCCGCCGAAGCGAAACGCACGAGGAAAGGCGCCAGGCGGTAGCCTTCCTCAGTGACGACTTCTTTCGTTTGGAATCTGGGCATAACTAACGATTCGCTTCTTCTTTGTCTTTCTCCACCGAATCGACGTCGAGATAATCATCCGCGGGAACTGATTGCTCCATAGGAGCAACATTCACCGCATCAATCGCTTCTCCGCGCTGGATCTCATCGGGATTCGCATAGATTTTCGCGCCCTTCAGGCTGATGACGACCGTGCCGGCAAGGCGGTCCTGCAAGGAACGGAGGTTGCCGGATTTGTCGCGGCCCGCGATGATGAAGTTCACCGCAAGCAGGGCGAACAAAACGCCGATGGCGATGATCATCAGGGACTGGGGGAACGCCATGAAAGCGCCGACCGTGATGACGAGCACCCAAGGACGCAAAATGCGTTCTTTGAAACCGATGCGGCAGCCGTCTTTCTTGACGACGCCGAGGCGCATGATGAGTTTGCCGAGGCTGGCACCGTTTGGCAAAACCAACGGCAAGAGCAGGAAGAAGATAAAGACCGGGATGGCGACGACAACCGCGTTCCGGGCCCAAATCGTCTTGCTGTAGCTCGTTCCGAGGCCGACCAAATAGGTCTGCTCGCTCAAGTTGACCGCGGCGTTATAGGTAAGGCCGGTGTTGCTTGAGGCGAAGAAGGCGTCGTTCAATCGCGTCAATGTGGCGGTGTCTTTGGCGTCGACCAAAGTCTGAGCCGCCGATTTGAGGACCGGTTTCTTGGTGACGTCCACCGCCGTTCCTTCGTCATTGAGGGCATAACGGAAGAAGCCGTCGACGCTGGAATAAGTGGTTTCGTCATTGATGTCAAAGGCCGAGGAATCGCTGGGAAGACCCATGATTTTGGTTTGGAAATAGGAAACGGTATAGTATGCCGCCGGGGCAACCCCATTGACTTCGTCAATATTGGGTTCGGTCGGAAGGAAAACCGTATAGAAATGCCATAAGTCGTTGAGATAAAGGGCATAGCCGTGATCGGCTTGGCCATTCTCCGCCGTGGCGATCGGGGCGTATCGTTTCACCGCGCCATCGGTCGAATAGCGGCCATCGACCATGCTGATGGAATAGAGGCCGGAATGATCATAGAAGGCCATCGCCTTTTGATAGATGGCATCGGAGCCCATCGCGCGATATAAGCCGTGGGTGCCCCAGGTGAGATAAAGGATGACGCCCATGAGGATGGCGAGAATGAGGTCGATGCCAAAGGCACCGAAACGTTTGGTCATCGGGGCGATTTGAAGATTGGTGTTCGGTTGGTTGTCTTTCATAGTCTAAATAATAATACGCACACGCGCTTTGGGCAAAAGAAAAAGGCCAGCCGAAGCTAGCCTAGTTCTTAAATCTTATTCGCCTTCCGAGGAATCGACGGGATCGGGATCAACAGGATCCGGGGTACTGGGCTTTTCAAGTTCGAAAGCGTCATAGAGATTGTCGCCGACGTCGATGGACGAAGTGCCGGCTTTGCTGAGCTCGACGTAGACACCCTGATAGCCGCTTTCGGTCTCGCTTAAGCGGACGCGCTGAGCGAAGAAGAGGGAGATGGTTCCATCGACTTCGTAGCTATCCCAGATATAACCGAAGATGTACTGGGCGTTCTTGGGGTCGTCGAAGAACTTGTAGCTGATCGGGGAGAGGGAGCCGCCGAGGATGGCGCCAAGGGCGAGATCATCGAAGGTCGCATCGTAGGAATACATACCATAAGTCTCGTCGTAGTTGAGAGAGGCGGTTTCAAGGGCGGTCTGAGTCACGCTTTCGATGGCGAAGATGCCAAGGCCAGTGCGGGCGGCGATCGGATCGGTGATGCCGGCAGTGCCGTTTATCGGATCGTCGTTGTTGACGAGTTCGCCATTTTCGTTGGCGCCGCCAAGATAGACGCCGCCATCGGTCTTATTGACATAGAAACTGGTGAAGTCCGGATCGGCAAGAACGACGCCGGTCTGTTCTTCGTTCAGTTCGAAGCCTTGGCTGTAGTAAGCCATGGTGTCGTCGTCGACGATAGCGCCACCGACGGTGTTATAGGTGTAGAAGTTCGAAAGAAGGGAGAGGCTGCTATCGAAGATACCAACTTCGAATTCCATGGTGAAGTTGCCGTTGAAAGCAGCGAAGTGCTCGGCGAGGCCGCTGACATCGAGCGGGGCCGGCGGGAGGAGATTCTCGGTGGCATCATCGAGGACGGCGATGCCGACATTGGTGTCGGTAAGGTCGAATTCGAGGAGAGCGGCATCGGTGTACTCTTCTTGGGTGGTCTTGTCGACGTTGGTGTCGTCGAAGGTGATCGTGAAGTGAGCGGTACGGCTCTCGGAGTCATACTTGACTTCGGCGCCATAACCGGTGAAGCTGCTGGTCTGCATGCCAAAGGCACTGCCGACCAATTCGACCGGGAGGTCGCTTTCTTCGGACGCGGCGACCGCGAAGTGAGAGCTGCCGTCATCTTCAACGACTTCTTCCCACTGAGTGACGTCAAGGATCTTGTCCATGACAAAGTACGTATTGATATAGGCTTCGGAGGCGCGATCGCCGAGTTCGAGGCTGTCGACAAGGGCGAGTTCCGCCGCACCGCCGTTGAGTTCTTCGCCGGCGTCGTCGAGGAGGCTATAGCTGTAGCAACCCTTGTTTTCATCGGCCTGGAGACGGACGGCGCTGTAATCGCCATAGACCCAGTCGAGAACGTAGTTCTCAGTGAGAACGAGGGCTAAGCCTTCGCTTTGGAAGGTAGCGGTATCAGGATCGAGATCGGCCCATGAGGCATGGCTGGCCGACTTCCAAGTGCCGGTGAGGCGATAGTTGTTGGTGACGCCATCGATGAATTCCTGAAGGGCTTTGCCTTCTTCGGACATGGCGACGATGTTGATGTTGCCGAGGGTTATGCCGGAACCATTGGTGACTTTGACCTTGGTTCTGCCCGGGCCAACGATGTTGATCTTGCCAGCGGTAAGGTCAACGACCGCGATGTCGGTGTCTTGGGATTCAAGACCCCAAATGGTGGCGCCTTCCGGTTCGAATTCGAGGACCTCGCTGATCACGAGTTGATCGCCGACGGTAAGGATGCCAGGCTGAGTGATTTTCACACGAGTCGCAACGACGTCGGTGTCCTCACTCGTTGTCGGGAGACTCTCGCTGGAAACAGGTTCGCTGCTTTCGTCGACCGTGGTGCATGACGCGATGCCGAGGCCGGCGACGACGGAGAGAAGACCGACAATGAGAAGTTTTTTCTTCATATTGTTTCTCCTTTTTAAATCTTAAAAAGATAATCTCCCGTCAAGGGATTGACCTTACAATAGGTGGAATGGCGGATTTTTCAAGCATTAAATCGCATAAACACGAAAAAAATAATGAAAAATGCGCCCTCACGCATATAATAAGCGGGTATTTTGAGAAAGGAGCGTACGCAATGATAATTAAGAAAACATCTAAATTATTGGTCTTGCTCGTCGGTTTTTTGGCCGCTTCCTGCTCCCCGAACACCACTGAGTCTTCGGAGCAGAACATCCCCAGCAGCAACCCGGTTTCCAGCGTCGGATCGAGCGAAGACAAGTATGCGAATTACAAACATCTTGAGGATTTCGACCGCGCCGCCGAATCCTTCACCGACTCCAATGGCAAAGAATTCCAGATCACTCGCCACACGTTAGAAGCCAACGATGGCAGCCCCTGCCTTCCGTCCTTGGGCGAGCAAAGAATCCTCGTCGTCCCTCTCGGTCTTGATGATGACGAAGGGTCATCCCCCGCTTATCCGACCATCTCGAAGTCGGGCCGCACCGAGAAACAGACCCAGCAGCGCCTCCAGCAAATCGAGAATCTCTTCTTCGGAAGAGCCGAAGACACCGGCTGGCAGTCCCTCAAGTCCTACTATGAGACCGCTTCGTTCGGCAAGCTGACCATCTCCGGTCAGGTCATGAAGCAGAATGGCGACTGGTATCGTCCTGGCAAGAAGCCGATGAACTACAGTTCCACCGCCGCTTTGAGCGACATCAAGTCCTTCTATACCAGCGAATACAACAAAACCAATCACGGCGCCCTCGGCGCGGATGCCCACGAATGGAAATGGTTCGATCAGGACAATGACGGCTATATCGATGCGATTTGGATCGTTTATAGCGCCGCCATCCACGCCTATGAAACCAGCTCCACCACCAACAACTACTGGGCCTATGTGTCGCGTACCAGCAACAGCCCCAGCACCGCCAGCCCGAACCCGATGTGCTACGCTTGGGCGTCCATCGACTTCATGGATCAGGGCCCGTATGGGGAAGGCCTTGACGGTCATACTTTCATCCACGAAACCGGACACATCTTCGGCGCCGATGACTATTATTCCTACGATGATACCGAAGCGCCTTTGGGCGGCATCGATATGATGGACCACAACATCGGCGACCATAATGCCTTCTCCAAATGGCAATATGGCTGGACCACTCCGTACGTCGTCGATGACACCGCTTATATCGAGATGGAGCCGACCACCACTTCCGGCAAGTCGGTCATCATCCCCTCACCGAACTGGAACGGCACCGTCTACGATGAATACTTCCTCATCGAATTCATGTCGCCGGTCGGCCTCTGCGCCGAATACAAGACCGGTTATCAGTCCACCACTGGTTACACCAAACCTGGTCTTCGTATCACCCACGTCGATGCGCGCGCTCGTAAGAGCAACAACAAAGAAGTCTTGAGCACTCCGGAAGAAGTCGCGAAAGCCACCGGTATGCGTATTCTCAACACCCCGTCGGGCCGTGGATATGCCAGTTGGAAAGACACCTTCGACAACCCGATCACCGAAACCAGCCGCTCGATGTTCATGATCAACATCATGCAGGCCTCCGGCTTCAGCAAGGACAACAACCTTTTGGTCCGCAGCGGCACTTCGACCAACAGCGACCTCTTCACCAAAGGGTTCTCCTTCGACCTCACGCCGTACGAAAACACCCTCACCGGCGAATTCTTCAATGACTGGTACTACCTCATGCCTTCTTACAGCAACCTCTGGAACAAGGCTCAGAATCCAGACAGCCGCGAAGTCGATCAGAATTGCGCCTTCGAGTATGTCATCAATGTCCTTGATGTCACCAAAGAGAAAGTGAAATTCGTCATCGAAAAGCTCTCTTAATCAACAAACAAAAAGCGGGGCTCACGCCTCGCTTTTCTTTTTGCCTAAGCTTTGCTTACGTAGTAGAGAACCACGAACACGATCACCGGGATGAGGTAAGCGAGTCCCGTCCAAGCCAAGAAGGAGATGCTGGTGCGGGGTTTGGCTTGTTTCATCTCGCGGTATTCACGGTAAGTCCGCGGAAGTTTCGAATCGCGCATATTGGGCCGGAACATGACCACGAAGAGGAGCCTCACCGAATAGACGATGATGTCGAAGGCCCCGAATCGCGACACTTTGACCAGGAGATAGACCATCAAGAACATCACGGCCGGGATGGTGAATGTGTCGGCCAAGATGCGATAACGGTTATTTTCGTAGTCCCCGATGTTCGATTTGAAGAGGAAGAACGACCCCACCGCCACGCCGGCCGAGACGACCAGGGTGATGGCGAAGGAAATCCAATAGGCCTTAATCCTCTGAATCTCGTCCGGGGTTCTTTCGCGACGTTCTTTATTGCCCATAGCCGGAGTCATAGCCCGAAGCGAGCAGAGCCCGATAATCGGCTTCCTCTTTCTCGTTGCAGAGCACAAAGTGGCCCGGTTCGATTTCGATTAAGCGCGGTTTGTCGACCGAATAGTCGTGGTCGGCCCGCGGATCGTATTTGATGCGGATGCGGTTCTTTTCGGTATCCGGATCGCAACGGGGGACCGCGGAAAGCAAAGAACGGGTATACGGATGGAGCGGATGGCGGAATAACTCATCCGACGGGGCGAGCTCCACCAGATTGCCGTAATACATGACGGCGATGCGGTCGCAGAAGTATTTGACGACCGAAAGGTTGTGGGCGATGAAGAGGATCGTCAGACCGAGCTCATCGCGAAGTTCGTTCAAAAGGTTGATGATCTGGGCTTGAATCGAGACATCCAAGGCTGAAACGGGCTCATCGGCGATGATGAGTTCCGGATTCATGATTAATGCGCGCGCGATGCCGATACGCTGACGCTGGCCGCCGCTGAATTCGTGGGGGTAGCGGTCGGCATGTTCGGGGAGAAGACCGACTTTGTCGAGCATCTCATTGACGCGTTCTTTGATGTATTCGTGATCGTGGACCCCGTTGATGCGGAGACCTTCCGAAATGATGTTCCGAACGGTCATACGCGGGTTGATGGAGGCCATCGGGTCCTGGAAGATCATCTGCATGCCGGCCGTGATGCGAGCATGCTTGGCGGTGTTCAGATCCTTGCGGTACTGCGCATAGGCCGCTTTGTCTTCCTCGTTATCGAATTTGGTGCCCTTATTGGTCCGGGCGATCAGGTCGGCATACTGCTTATTGACCTCGGCCACCGCTTCGGCGGCGAAGTCTTTATCGCAGTTGGCGTTGTCTTTTTTGGCGGCGATGATCTTCGCTCGTTCATGGGCGATTCGCTCATTCGCTTCTTCGGTCGCCGCTTTCTTTTCCGCGGCAAAACGGGCTTTGATTTCCGCTTCTTGCTCCGGATTTGCGGCGATTTCCTCTTTTTCCGCCGCATTTAGGGCGGTTAATTTCTCTTTGAGGCGGATGCGGGTGTATTTGATCTCTTTCTCGTTCCACCGGGTTCCGGCTCCGATGCGGACGCCTTTGAAATAGACGCTGCCGGAAGTCGGCTGGTAGAGACGAATGATCGTGCGGCCGATGGTCGTCTTGCCGCAGCCCGATTCGCCGACGAGGCCGAAAACCTCGCCGCGATAGATATCAAAGCTGACGTCATGGACGGCCTTGTTGTATTTGAATGAGCCGGTGCCACCCAACTTGAAATACTGTTTCAAGTGGCGGACGGAGAGGATGACTTCGCGTTCGGAAGCGGGAGTCGCTAAGACTTCGTTATTCTTTTTCGCCATCTTTCTTCTCCTTTCCGGCTTTCTTCTTCGGGGCTTTCCGCTTGGCAAGGGCGCGCTCAATACGAGCGGTCACAATCTCAGGCGGGGTCGCTTTGGGAGCATCCGGGGCCAAAAGCCAAGTGGCCGCGGCATGGGTCTCTGAAATCTCGAAGAGCGGCGGCTCTTCTTCGAAGTCGATCGCCAAAGCGTATTTGTTACGAACGGCGAAGGCATCGCCGATCGGAGGCAAGATCATATTCGGCGGGGTGCCGGGAATCGCGTCGATTCTCTGTTTGGTATCGAGGTCCGGCATGGAGGCCAACAAGGCCCAAGTATACGGATGGCGCGGATCATAGAAGATGTCGTCCGCGGTGCCGTATTCGACGATCTTGCCGGCATACATGACCGCGATGTCATCCGCCATATTGGCGACGACGCCGAGGTCGTGGGTGATGAAGATGATCGAAAGATTCAATTCAGCTTTCAGCTGGTTGATGAGTTCGAGGATCTGGGCCTGGATGGTGACGTCGAGCGCGGTCGTCGGCTCATCGCAGATGAGAATCTCAGGACGCGAGGACAAGGCGATCGCGATGACGATACGCTGACGCATACCACCGGAGAATTCGAACGGATACTGACGGAAACGGATTTCCGGCTGGGGGATACCGACCTGACGCATGATTTCGAGGGCCTGCTCTTTGGCTTGGGCCTGCGAAACTTTGCGGTAGGCATCCTTGATAACCTGACGATAGTAGTCGAGGAAGGTATCGACATATTCTTCCGCCACAAGCGGGCTGGCGAGCAATTCGTCGATGTGGTCGGCGAGCTGCTGGCAGAGGCGACGCAAGATGTCGGATGCCTCTTCCGGAGTCTGGGACTTTTCGGGAAGTTTGGCTCTCTCTTTCAAAGTGAGAGGTGGGACTTCCTGGCCTTTTTTCTCGTAAGAAGCGGCCCGTTTTTCCTGTTTTTTGAGATTTGCGAACGATTTTGCGAGGAAATCGACGTATTTGCGGTAACTGGTCGCAAAGACGGCGATGCGGTCATCCTCGTCATCGCGGAAAGCA
Organism: uncultured Caryophanales bacterium; assembly: GCA_947303105.1. Classification (GTDB taxonomy): domain Bacteria; phylum Bacillota_I; class Bacilli_A; order RFN20; family CAG-826; genus UBA4951. The sequence goes on from CAMYXQ010000016.1 coordinate 12,453, forward strand.
AAGGAGCAGATGGCTTTCTTCACCGCCGGATACTGGGATTTGAGGGCATCGAGGTCGAGTGGAAGCCCGGCGGGGACGCCGTCGACGACGCATCCGAGCGCGGGGCCGTGGGATTCGCCGAACGTGGTGACGCGGAACAGGGTGCCGAAGGTGTTGGAGCTCATTTTGAATTCACTTTCGTTTCGAGGACGATAAGCATGCGGTCGACCGCCTCCTCCACGGGGAGGACTTCGGGCAGTTCG
>CAMYXQ010000017.1 GCA_947303105.1 uncultured Caryophanales bacterium
CTTGTTCGATATGATGAGCATCACGAAAATGTCCCTTAATCTCATCTGGGAATTCGGCATCCTGTTCGTGATCGGTTTGGCGGGATTCATCATCGGATCCCTTCACTTCAAAAGAAAAGACCTCCCGCTCTAAGGAGGTCTCTTTTTTATTTCTTGTGGGTTATCGCGTACTCGACGAAGAGGCGATCGAATTCGGCGACGAAGGAGGAACGCATCGGCTCCACCAGACGGATATGGTCGGTGAGGCCCGTCTCTTTCAATATTTCGATTGAGGTCATGAACGCGTTGTCTTCGTAAGTCTGTCCCAAGGTATCGATTTGGTTGGCGGAGCCGATGATGATCAACTTCACGCCTTCGCCAATGCGCGTGACGAGCGTGTGGAGCTCGCTTAAGTCCATGTTCTGGGCCTCATCACAAATGATGATGCAATCGCGGAAGGAACGGCCTCTGAGGAACTCAGGAGCCAAAGGGATGATGTCATAAGGCAGGTGGCGATACTCATTGGGGAGATCGTCGGCGTCTTCCTTGCCTTTCTTGGACGGCTGACGGAGATACCTTTGGGCATCCGGATCGTTTTCAACCAAATGGTTGTAGTTGTCGATAAGCGGTCCTAAGTATGGGGCGAATTTGTCTTCTTCTTTGCCCTTCAGATAACCAAGGCGATGGCCGACTTCGACCGGTTCGCGGATATAGTAGATGCATTCATAAGAATGCTTTTTGGCCCCATGCTCACGGACGAGCGATAACGAGGCGGCCAAAGAGGCGAAGGTCTTGCCGGTTCCGGCTTCCCCGCTGACGAAGACGACGGGTTTCCTCCGCGGATCGGCGCGCACCGCCTTTATGAGTTCGCGCTGCTTTTCGTTCGCGCCGAAATCGATCCCGAAGAGAACATAGTCATTTCCGTTTTTCTTTGCCATCGGAGTGTTTCCTTCCCTTTTTATTATTTTCCTCATCGATGATGGATCGGGCAATGCGAATCCGCGTGAAAAGCTCATCGCGGTCGACCCGTTCCAAATCGATGGTGATCCAGGACTTCTTATTCATGTGATAAGCGGGGAAATAGACGCGGAAATCCCAGTAGTCCTCCGCCTGGTCTCGGGGCACGCGGACGTTCATCACTTCGTGCTCGTCCTCGTCCTCACGGCCGACGTATTTCCCGCGACATCTCATAACAATGCCGTACCATTTGGTGCTTTTCTTTTCGCGGAGGATGTAGGCGTCCAAATCGTCCCACGGCCATTCGGGGCCCTCGTCCCATTCGGCCGCGCAGAAACTCCCGATGTCCTCGGCGAGCGGGCTCAAGAACGTTTGGGCATCGAATGCGTGGGCGGCGAGATGTTCCAAAATCTCGCCCGCGGCGGAGCGGACGGCACCGACGCATTCCCCAACGGTCGAGTCGAGAGAATAAGGGTAATAACGTTCCCCGATTTCTTCATCGCGGACGAAATGGTCGACCTTGTTATCGCGAATCGTCACAACCAGAGTGAACGAATCAAAAAGCGGATACTCCTTGCGAAGCCCTTCTTCGGTTGGCGAAAAGCCCTCTTCAAGGAGTTTCTTCTCATTCGCTATGCGGTTGCGGAACAATTCCTCAAACATGGCTAATAACGGGCGAGCGGGTCGTTGCTGAGCAACTTGACCCGGGTATCCTCCACCACTTCATAGAGGACGGACAGGCTTTCTTTGTCCGCAGAAACGCGTCTGCATTCGCTGCTGAATGACCGTTCGAAATCGTTCTCGTCGGTCAGATAACAGAAAGACAGATAAACCTGATGGGCGTAGTAGTTGCGGATACGGACGATGTCGTTCAGCAAAGCGTAATCGTTTGGGGTAAAGAACGGCTTGTCCAGAGTTTGATCGAAATCATGCAATTCGTGCACGACTTGCCCGAGGGTCCAGCGTTCTTCTTCGATGCGGATCATGTTCTTTTCGAATCCGCCATCGATGAGGAAAGCGTAGATACGCTTAATGTCGTGCTCGATGCACTGGCAATACATTAAGATTTCGCCGACCGAAGCGTAGAACTCTTCCATCTCCATAGATTATTTTTTGTTGACTTTATCAACAAACTTGGCAATCACCGAGAGGCATTTTTCGCGTTCATCGACGACGGACATCGAATGCTCGCAGCCTTCGAAGTAATGAAGCTCTTTATAGCCTTTGTTGGCGTCATAGAAAATCTGGGCATGTTCCGGCGGAACAAAAGTGTCCGCGGTCCCGTGGATAAAGAGAATCGGTACTTCGTTTTCTTTGAGCGCTTCGTAAGGCAGAATCTTGTAGACCGAATAATGATGGATCGCCCGGACCCAGAAATTGGCGAAAGGCAACACAAAGGTCGGTAAATGACGTTGTTTGAGCAGATGCTTCAGCAGCAAAGGCAGCGAAGCATAGCCGCAGTCGGAGATCACAAAATCGAGCGGATCCCGATAAGCGGTCGCCAAGCAGGTCGTCGCCGCGCCCATGGACTCGCCAAATAAGGCAACATGGGTTTCCTCACCATAAGTGTTGCGGACATAACGGATGATTTCGTGGAGGTCGTCTTTTTCTTTGAACCCCATCGTCACATCCTTGATGACATTGTCGCCATGGGAACGGAGGTCATAAACCAAAAGGGAATAACCACGTTCATAGAACGTCATCAAGTATTTGTAGTCTGCTTCGCGAGTGCAGGTGTAGCCATGACTGAAGATGACCCATTTGTCATGCTTGCCATTCAAGACGACGTCGCCATGAATCTCATAGCCATCCGGCATCGTCATGACGATCGGCTCGAAATTGAGTTTGTCGATTCCTTCAAAGAGGCCTTTGACCACATCGACGTCATAGCATTCCTGACGCGTATGACGGGTCGGCCAACTCATGCCTTTGGTCAGGAAGTAGCCGATTAGCAAGCAGCCCGCCAAAAAGAGCAGCACCAATCCGAGTAGGACGATGACGACAATCAGAGCCCAATGCATAACTTTACCTCCGGTTTTCTTTTTCGAAGAGCGACACGCCTTGTGCTAGACGGGCGAGCCCATCCATGAGGAGCGAGCGCGGACAAGCGACATTCAAGCGCAAAAAACCTTTTCCGCCGGAACCATAGACGGATCCTTTGGAAACGAATAACCCGGTTTTCTCGCGCAAAAAATCCGCAAAAACGGCATCATCCTCACAAATTGCGCGGATATCGAGCCAAAGCAAATAAGTGGCATCGCCAGGAAGACAATGAATTTTCGGAACCCGTTTGACAAGGAAATCCTCCACCGCTTTCCGGTTGGCGAAAAGATATTCGCGGCATTCGTCCAGCCAAGCCTCGCCTTTCGACCAGGCGGTCGCGGCCGCTAGACAGGCGAATACATTCGGCTCCGCCACTTCGTCGGTATTGATCTGTCTGCGGATTTTCGCACGGAGAGTTTCGTCCGGCACCACGATGGCGGAAGTTTGGATACCCGCCAAGTTGAAACACTTGGTCGGCGAAATACAGGTGAAGAGATACGGCGCGGCCTCGGGGACGGCTTTGAGGAAAGGAACATAGCTCGGTCCCGGCGCGGTGATTTCGCCATGGATTTCATCGGAAAGAATCAAGATGCCGTTCTCTTTGGCGATCCGAGCGACTTCTTTCAGTTCCTCTCCGCTCCAGATTCGGCTGACCGGGTTGGCGGGGTTGCAGAAGATTAGCATCTTCGTTTTCGGGTCGGAAGCCGCTTTGTGGAATCCATCGAAGTCGATGAAATAACGGCCACCCTTCAAGAGAAGGGGCACATCGCGGATGACGCGGCCGTTGTTCACGATCGAATTGAAGAAGATGTTATAAACCGGGGTGAAAACGATGATTTCATCGCCTTTAGCGGTGAAAGCGCGGACGGCGCTGCTGATGGAAGGGACAACTCCGGTCGAAAAAAGCAACGCGTCTTTCTCGATTTTCCAATCATGGCGGCGAAGATGGAATCCAATGCAGGATTCATACCAGTCGTCCTGCGGTTCGGTATAGCCATAGACGCCGTGATCGACGCGGTTCCGCAAAGCGGACAAGATTTCCGGGGCGACCGCGAAATCCATATCCGCGACCCACATCGGAAGCTCGTTGTCTTTGACCGCCCATTTGATGGAATCGGTTCCGCGGCGGTCGATTACTTTATCGAAATCATATTTCATTTCTTTACCTCAATCACCGTCTTGGATGGATCGCAGTCATCGAGGATCAATTCATCGTAACCAGCGCAGACGATGCGACCGGACGAAGGATTCTTGATCGAATCGACTTTGGTAAGAATCGTCGCTTCGATGTTTTCGCAATATTCGAAACAAAGGTCGCTGTCAACGACCTCGCAGTCGATCAAAGTGAGGTTTTTGATGTAGCAGAAACCTTGGTGCGAGGAGATGCGACAACGGACCAAGGTAATATCGCGGCTGTTCCAGCCGAAGTATTCCCCGACGATCTCCGAATCTTCCACCACCACGTTCTCGCAATTCCAGAACGCGTCCTTGGTGTGAAGGACCGAGTTGCGGATCCGAAGGTTCTTGCATCCGTCGAACGCGTAGTTGCCTTCGATGGTCAGATGGTCGGCATCGATGTCGGCCGCATTCAGTCCGAAGTATTGCCCGTTTTCAACGACGTTGCGGAGATGCACGCCACGGCAACCCCATAAGGTTTCCTCGCCGAGAAGGAATTCGCAGTCTTCGAGAGCGAGATTCTCGCAACGACGGAAGGCTTTTGGGCATTCAAATCGCACATTCTCGAACCGAATGTTTTTCGTATACCAGATACCGGCCCGGGCCATCTCGCGGAAAACACAGTCGGATACGACCACTTCATCGCAGTACCAAAGAGGGTATTTCCAGGCGAACTCCGTGTTGGAGATTCTTAGATTCGCCGATTCTTTAAGTGGGGATTCCCCGTCGCCGAACCAACAATTTTCGATGATCGCCCCATCCGTTTTGAAAAGGGCTCTCTCACCGACAAAACGACCATTCTCAATCTTTTTCATCATTCTCTTACGCGGAAGGTGACCGCTCTCCTATAACCAGAACAAGAAATCGTGACCTTGGCTTTGCCGGGTTTGTCGCTCCTGACATAGAACGCATATTCGCCGCCGAATAGATGATATTCAGCAGGGCCAAGAAGTTCGCAATTCTCGGTTTCAATCTTTAGATTGTCATCGGCGAAATGGAGGATATTCCCCAACTGATCGACCAAGGAAACATGAATGCGCAAGGCATCGTTCCGATCGATGGTCTTGTTGGAGATTTCCACTTTGAAATCGGATTTGATTTGATCGGCGGACATCGCTTTGACGATCGCGACTTTGTCGTCTTTATACCCGCGGAAGGTGACGCCGCGCCACTCATTGCCCCAGGAGCCGTCCATTTCTTTGACGACGAAGACTTTGCCGGGCAGGGCGGTGAATTCCGGATCGGTTTCCTTGAGGAAAATCTCATCGCGGCCATCGACCTGGATGGAGATGTAGTCACAGTTGGTCAAAACGTATAGAGGGATAACCCCACCATAGTTCCTTTCTCCGAAAGCCCAATAAGTAATCGGGTCGAGGACCGGTTCCTTCTTGAATGGGATCGCGAGACGATAAGCCGAAGCGGCCAATTTGCGTTGGCGGAAGATATCGCTCACGCCGTGGTAGCAAATCTTATCGCCGCTGCCAAACTGGTGATGGGTGTTGTAATCGTAGGCGCACCACCCGATCGAACCCATGCGCACATTATCCTTGCGAGCGGCGTTCGCGACGCGGAGGTGAATGAGGGTTTGATCCAATAAGCGGTGCTCGTTGTCGTTCTTCTTGGTCGGATAGGTATGCCCACCAAACTCGGTGATGAGCATCGGGGCGACATCTTCTTTCCCTTGGATGAGTTCCGCAGGATCGACCGGTTTGTCCGGACGATAGGAGAAGTCATTGATGGTATACACGTCTTCCAACAATTCGGAGCCGTAGATGAAACGGGTTCCGCTGCGAAGGCGGTTCGGATCCATCTTTTTGGCTAATTCGTTGGTCTTTGTATAGAAATCATGGTCGTCTTGCGACTCATTGATGCGGACGCCCCACATGATGATGGAAGGGTGATTGAAGTCACGGTCGATCATTCTTTCGACATACTCCACCGCCGTTTCTTTCCAGGCGGCATCACCAATGTGCTGCCAGCCGGGAAGCTCTTCCAAAACGAGAATGCCGAGACGGTCGCAGGCATCAAGGAAGTGACGGGACTGAGGATAATGGGAGCAGCGCACCGTATTGATGCCTAAATCCTTCAGGTCTAAAGCATCCAACACCTGCATATTCTTCGGAGCGGCATAACCGATGAAGGGATAACTTTGATGATGGTCCAAACCGAGGATTTTGAAGGGTTTACCATTAATGGTAAGTTGCTTATTCTCATCAATGCCAAGATGACGGAAACCATAACTGGTCACGAGATAGTCATCCTCACTGGCGATGCAAATCTCGGTGAGATACGGATGATCAGGGTGCCAGAGGCGGCGAGGCTTGTAATTCGGAATGCGGTAGATGCCATCTTCGGCGAACGGAAGGTTGAAGAACTCGTGGCCGATGCGTAAGAAAATCATTTCGGCTTTCTTAATGGGGGCATCGATGACCAAATCATTGTTCGCTTCCCAAGAAACGCGAAGGTGACGGAAGTGATTCTCGTTCTTCTTGATGAGATGAGCTTCGCGGTAGATTCCGTTATAAGTCAGGTAGTCGATAAGACCGCCGAACGGGGGGATGGATGGTTCTTCTCGCGAGTCCACGACCGCTTTGATCTCATTCGGCCCATCGACCAAAAAATCGGTAATATCATCGGTAAAACCCGTATATCCAAAGCGATTTTCGCTAACAAAACGCCCATTGACGTAGAGGGTGAGAATCGTGGAGAAACCCTCGAAGTTCAAAAGGTACCTAGCGCCCTTTTCCTTGGTGAGGGTGAATTTCTTTTTGAAGGTGGCGACCAACTGAAAATCCTTTTCGCTGAAATATTGAAGGGGCAGTCTTCTGCTTTCGTGAGGGAGATTGATTTTTTGGATTTTCTTCGACCCTTCTTCCTGTAATGTCCACCCAAAATTGAAGTCGGGTAGCTCTTTGCCAAATGGTCCATCAACAAATCGTTTCATAGTCGCCTCTCCTTGCTTAAACAAGAACATACTTTTCGCTTGGACATTATACAATAACGAACCGTTTTGATAAACTAATGCCATGAAATTCGTCTCATTTAACGTGAATGGCATACGGGCGATCCTCAAAAAGGACTTTCAATCCGACTTTGAAAGATTCGACGCCGACGTGTTTGCCATCCAGGAAAGCAAGTACTCCGAGGACCTCCACTTAACCTTCCCGTTTGAACCGGATGGGTATGAGGTTTACTGGACCGTCTCCAAAGTGAGAAAAGGCTATTCCGGCGTGACGGTTTATACCCGCCGGCATCCTTTGTCGGTCCACTATGGTTTGCTGGACGAGAAATACGACGAGGAAGGGCGGGTCATCACTTTGGAATTCGACTCCTTCTATTTCGTCGCCGCATATGTCCCCAACGCCGGAGACGGCTTGAAACGGATGGATTTCCGACTTGGGTACGAAAATGATCTCATTGCCTATCTCAGCAGCCTTGAGAAACGGAAACCGATTATCTATGCCGGTGACTTGAATGTCGCTCATAAGGAAATCGACATCAAGAACCCGAAGGCCAATGAAGGCAACCCGGGTTATACGCCACAAGAAAGAGATGCCTTCACCAACCTGTTATCCAAAGGATATGTTGATACATTCCGTTATTTGCATCCTGATGAAGTCAAATATTCTTGGTGGAGTTATCGTTTCAATTCCAGGGCCAATAATGCCGGCTGGCGAATCGATTACTTCCTCGTATCCGATTGCTTGAAGGAAAAGATAAGGGCCGCCGAGATCCATAACGATGTATTCGGATCAGACCATTGCCCGATCAGCTTAGAAATCGAAATATAAGAAAAGCTCCCAATAGGGAGCATTTTCATTATCTGGTGGCCCCCACCGGACTCGAACCGGCATGTCCTTGCGGACAGTAGATTTTGAGTCTACCGCGTCTACCATTCCACCAAGGGGCCATGAGCCCTTTCGGGCTTGTGAATTATACAATTTATCGGAAGAGTTGAGAACAAATAGTTGAAAGTCAGAGATCCGGAAATTATCTAAATAGACATTTGTCCATAGTTTTAATCCGATAATCCTATGATTTTCGAAAGTTCGGATTCAGGTTTTTTGCTGTCTAAGCGCGAAGAGCCAAGGACGAAGGCACGTGTAACCCCAAAGATGGATCCGAAAACAGAAGCTTTGGCATATAAAACCGCTTCTTTATCACCTTTAAAGGGCACTAGTTCATTGATGACTGGCATTAAATTATTTTCCAATTTCCGATAGAAGTGACCTTCGGAGATATTCAGGATCGCACGGAAGGTTTTCCGCTCTCTAACAACAAGGTTCACTACCCCACCGATGACCGTTTCCCCAGCCATAGGTTCATCATGCAATACATCAAGGATCCTGGCGATTAATTTGTCTTCGATCGCGGAGGCTACACCGAGGAGAGATTGGTAGTGCAAATAGAAAGTTGATTTGTTGACGTCGGCCTTTTCGATTACGTCAATCATCTTGAGGCCTTCATAGCCATTTTTCGATACTAGATCGATGAGCGCGTTTTGAATCGCGTCTTCAGTTTTTCTTAGTCTTCTGTCCATGAATTCATTATAAAATCTTTCTTTGATAAGAAAAGACATTTTATTATTATTCAACCTTTGTCTATTTTTTTATGTCAAGTTGTTAAATCTTTGTACTTTTTATTGGACAAGCATCATTCGATTGTTTTATTGGTTTGTTTTCCATTTCTCGACTTTTGTCCATTTTTTAAAAGAGATAAAAAAAATGGCGTGCCCGAGCGGACTCGAACCGCTGACCTCAAGCTTCGGAGGCTTGCGCTCTATCCAACTGAGCTACGGGCACAAAGATTGGTGCACTGGACGAGACTTGAACTCGTACCGGTCGCCCGACTAGTTCCTGAAGCTAGCGCGTATACCAATTCCGCCACCAGTGCACGGTGATAATGATACTCTTATTCGCGATAAAAGTCGATTATGGAAGAAATGAGGTCCCGGTTGTGTTCCGTGGCCTTCTGAATATCCATTTCTAGACCAATCGGGCTATTGATGTTTAAGAGCCCATCTTTAGCCAATTGCTTCTGATAATTCTGAGCCTTCGAAGTGTACATCGCCCCATGACCGCAACGCGGGATCGAAACGAACTTCAAACGGGACTCGGTTTTGAACTTCTTAAATAGGCGCTTTCCATTAAATTCCAATGGAACAGACGTGTCGTCCGTTCCCGATGCATAGAACAATTTCCCAGTTGATTTTTCGAAGACTTTCAAGGCAGAAATATTGGCTTTGGGTCCAGAAAGGAAGAATATGGCCAGAGAAATCGGCAATTTCAAAAAGCCCAATTTCTTCTTTGTCAGGGAATGATAGATGGCATCGCTTGGGCGAAGAAAGCCCGATAAAGCCACGGCTTTTTCGACTTTGAACTCAGGACGCAACGCGATCATTGAGCCGTATCCGCCCCAAGAATGACCGAATGAATACCGTTTCAAACCCTTGGCTTTTGGGTCATTATCCAGCCAAGAGAAGAAAACTGACTGGATTTTCGCGACCTCGCCAATGCTCTTTGGACCGCGTCCTTCGCTTCGGCCACAACCCAAGTTGTCATAGGCATAAACCAAATATCCGGCTTTCGCGATTGCGGCGATTTCCTTCATATAGGCATTGCGGCCGCTTCCTAAACCATGGAAAACAATAACCAAGGCTTTTGGGGCACGATCGCCAACCCAATAACGAGATCCATCGAGATTCCATTTTCCATATCGGAAGGAGAATCTCTCTTCACTCAGACCCAATTCATTGGCCTCAAAGTATGGCAAAGAAGGCATGCCGTCCCAACGATGGTTCAGCCTCTTATTCAGTTGCAGCGCAAAGATGATAGAAAGGATCATTTACGTCTCCCGAAGCATAATGCCCAAAGGGCATGGAATAGATGGCCGTTTAGCAAAGCGATGGTCGCCAAAATCTTTTTGTCGCTCATGCCGCCCATCCCCGCGGCGCGCAATGGCATCCGCAGACGGGAATCGAATTCCTTCGCGTGAGCGGCCTTATCGCAACGCGGATCAATCGTCTTATCGAGCGCCTTGATGATTCGCTTCCCAACCAATGTGTTCTGGGTCGACCCAAAGGTGCTATTCAGGTTGAAAGAGCCCTTCTTGGAATAGATGACGCGTTTGATGTGATGACCAAGCAAACGCTCGAATTCTTCGTCACTGGGAATATATAACGATTTATCGTTAAACTCGTAATATGAGGGGAAGGAACGGGACTTATCCGCAAACACTTTGGAAGAATTCACGGTTACGACCCTCCTCAAACGGATATCTTCCGAAGATGACCCAACAAGAATCTCATATTTGCCGCCTTCGACCGCGAATTGTTTCGTTTCGGTATCGTAATGGGCGAAGTCTTCATACTTCAACGTGAATTTGATCTGGCGCATGTTGCCGGATTCGATGAGGATCTTTTTGAACGCCTTCAGCTCGCGGACCGGCTTGAAAACATTTTGTCGGCGGGCGGCGATATAAAGCTGCATCGTCTCCAAACCGCCGTAACGGCTCGGGTTATTGACGGCGAAAGACACTTCAAGCGTCTGCCCTTCATTGAGCTCATCGCGGTTCAAAACGAGAGATTTATAGGTGAATCGGGAATAGCTGAGACCATGACCAAACGGGAACAAAACGGGGATATTCGCGGAGAGATAATAACGATATCCAACATAGATGCTCTCTTTGTATTTGCTCGGGCCGCGATCGCCGGGATAGAAAAGGCTGGAAGGCACGTCCGAATATTGGATCGGCCAGCTTTCGGCGAATTTGCCCGAAGGATTCGCACGGCCGATCAAAATGCGATGAATGGCTTTCGATCCGGCTTCGCCGCCGAAATAGGAGACAAGAATCGCCGGGGCATTTTCTGCCATCGGAAGCTCCACGGGAGCGCCCGCAATGACGACAAGGATGATGTTCGGGTTCACTTCCTGAACCGCTTTGAACAATTGGATTTGAGCGGCAGGCAGTTCCATGGAATCGCGATCATATCCTTCGGATTCGGTGCCGGCATAAGGCCCGACGACGAAGATGACGTATTTATGGTTGCCGGCAAGGTCGCAGGCATCGATCGCGAGTTTCTTCGCCTCGTCGCGCGATGCATCCGCATGGAGCGGATATCCTGGCGCGTACGCGACCGTGTCGCTCGTGAGCGACGCGTGATGGCGGATTTCATCCAGCAAGGATGATTCGATCATCGGGTGGACGTGGCTGGAGCCAGAACCTTGAATCGGGGTTTCCTCGGCCAAAGCGCCGATAACGCAGCAATTCTCGTAACTGCGCAACGGCAGGATATTATCATCGTTCTTTGCAAGAACGATACCTTCTTCGGCAACGCTCAACGCGATTTCGCGTTGGTCTTCATAACGGAAGCGGATGTGTTCTGGGCGTTGGGCGGCCTTCTGAGACAGGCAAATAATGCGTTGGGCGGAATCATCGACCGCTTCTTCTTCCAAGATTCCTTTGCGGATCGCTTTGGTGAGTAAGCCGTGACGATGTTCGAAACAAGGCATCTCTAAATCGAGGCCGTTATTGTGATTTCGGATCGGATCGGTGACCGCGCCCCAGTCGGAAACGACGACGCCGTTATATTTCCATTCGCCTTTGAGGATGTCTTTGAGCAGGTAACCATGATTGGCGGCAGGGACGCCATTGATCTTGTTGTAAGAGCACATGACCATCCAAGGATCGCTTTCCTTGACGCAGATCTCGAATGGTTTCAGATAGATTTCGCGGAGAGCCCGCTCATCGACCTGGGAATCATTGAGGAAACGCGAGGTCTCTTGGTTGTTGCAGGCATAATGTTTTAAGCAAGCGCCGACGCCTTTGCTCTGGATGCCGCCGATGATCGCAGAACCAATTTTCCCTGCAAGAAGGGGGTCTTCCGACAAATATTCGAAATTTCTGCCGCATAACGGGTTCCGTTTGATGTTCACGCCGGGGGCGAGAATCACGTCAACGCCGGCCTGAATCGCTTCTTTGGCCATCGCTTCGCCCATTTGTTTGGCAAGGTCGGGATTCCAAGTGCAGGCCACGAGGGCTGGGCTCGGGAAACAAGTAGCACGCTCGGAGTCGAATTCGGATGTCGGGATGCGCAAACCAAGAGGGCCGTCACTCATACGGACGGAACGGATTCCTTTGTGAGAGATCGAATTCGTCTCCCAATTGCCGTGACCATAAAGCAATCGAACCTTATCGGCGCGACGCAGGTCATTCATGACGGCTTCGGCGTTTTGGGCCTCAGCTTTCCAATTCTTTTTTCTCATAGTTTTTCCCGATTGCGTGCTTGAAATAAGCAAGTTGAACTTGCTTGACTCATTATAAGCCTGTTTGTTTCCGCTATCCACCCGCAACGAAAAAACCGGACCTTGCGGCCCGGATTCTATCAGATTGGTGGAGCGTAAGAGGCTCGAACTCTCGACCTCCTCCATGCCATGGAGGCGCTCTCCCAGCTGA
>CAMYXQ010000018.1 GCA_947303105.1 uncultured Caryophanales bacterium
ATGAAGGCTTTATTGACCATCGCCATTTCTTCTTTGCAGTCTTTGTACTTGAACGGCATTTCCTTGCCGCCGACGATGCAGTTGAGCTCGGCCATGTCATCAGGGACGGTCCAGTCTAAGGTGACATTGGTGAAAGGAGCCTGCGTACCCCATCTAGATGGGGTATTGACGCCGTAGATGAAGGATTGGACGCACTGCTTGACCTGTTTGTAGGTAAGGTGATCGACCTTAACGAACGGGGCAAGATAAGTATCGAAGCTCGAGAACGCCTGAGCGCCGGCCCATTCGTTCTGCATGATGCCGAGGAAGTTGACCATTTGGTTGCAAAGGGTCATGAGGTGACGGGCCGGGGAAGAGGTGATCTTGCCGGGAACGCCGCCGAGGCCTTCCTGGATGAGCTGCTTCAAAGACCAACCGGCGCAATAACCGGTGAGCATCGAAAGGTCATGAATGTGGATATCGGCGTTGCGATGGGCATCGGCGATTTCTTTGTCATAGATTTGGCTGAGCCAGTAGTTGGCGGTGACAGCGCCGGAGTTTGATAGAATCAGACCACCGACGGAATAAGTGACGGTGCTGTTCTCCTTGACGCGCCAGTCATTGATGCGGAGATAGTTATCGACGACCGAAGCGTAGTTGAGCTCGGTCTTCTTGATGTCGCGCATCTCTTGGTGTTTTCTGCGGTAGTCCATGTAGCTCTTGGCCACATCGACGAATCCGGCTTGGATTAATACGACTTCAACGGAATCCTGGATATCTTCAACTTGGACGATTCCGTCTTTGACCTTCGGGTCGAAGTTCGCGACGACGCGAAGGGCGAGCAATTCAAGAACGTTCTTCTCAATGTTCTTGTGTTCTTGCTCGAAAGCCTTTTGCATGGCTGATTCGATCTTGGCGATGTCGAAGTCGACGATACCGCCGTCTCTCTTTTGGACTTTAATCATGTTGTGGTGCCTCTAGTATTCGCAAGGGGGCTCGAAAATGGTCTTCATTCCCCTATGATGACCAAACGAGGGTTACCCCAAGCGTGTGCCAATTATGTTATAGAACAAGTTTCAAATTTCAATTTCCTTTTGCGCGGTTGTTGCGCCGCGAGCGGCCGCCCATTATCCAAGTAATCAAAAATTTAGCGATTTAGGGCAAAAATGAGCCATTTTCAAAGGGCGCCGACCGCATCAAACCTTGTCAATATCGATTTCGCCGTTTTTAGACAGTGTATAAAATTGTCCCGAAAACCTTTATGGCCGCTCGCTTTTGAAGTTTTTACGCCTCAGAGCAAGTGTTACCTACATGCCTTTTTCTGCCAATATATTGAGTTTTTGCGGGGAAAACGGCGAGATTTTTTCTTAATTCTTGCCCTCACGAGGGCGTTGGACTATTATGGGGGCGAATAAGGAGATTTCATATGTCCAAGAAGAAAGAAAAGAAAGAGCGCAAGCGCCCGATCAGAGGTCTTTGGAAAGAATTCAAAGCCTTCGTTTCTCGCGGCAACGTCCTCGATATGGCCGTTGGCGTCGTGATTGGCGGGGCGTTCAGTGCGATCGTCACCTCGGTCGTCAACGTCTTGCTTAGCCTCGTCATGTGGGCCGTCCCTGGTGGCCTCAATGGCTTGATCACCGTCTTGCCGGCCGTCAACGCTGCTCAAAAAGGCATGGTCCTCGATGCGAGCGGCGAACCGATGCAGTGGTTTGAAGCGTCCAAATTCAACGAATACGCCAAATTCCTCACTCCGGAAGGCGAATCCGCGATGTATGGTGCCAACATCTTGAATTCCAAGTACACCCTCTACGGAACCAAGTATGCTTATAACCTCTCCGCGACCATCAACTGGGGCGCCGTTATCAACGCCGTCATCAGCTTCTTGATCGTTGCCATCGTTCTCTTCATCGTCGTCAAGGTCATCAACACCATCCGCCTTAAAGCCCAACAGGCCAAAGAAAAACTCGAAGCCGAACTCGCAAAGAAAGAGGCCGAGGAAAAAGGCGAAGTCGTTGAAGAAGTTCCTGCCGAACCCGTTCCGCCGGAGCCCACCACCAACGAATTACTTGCTGAGATTCTTGCCGAACTTCGCAAAGAAAAGAAAGCAAAGTAAACCAGTAAAAAGAAAAGGGCCTTTGGCCCTTTTTTATTTGCCGATTGTCTCAAGGATATACTTGGCGTAGATCTCAGCGACGTTGATTCCGGTCGTCTTTTCGATGCCGGCGATGAAGGCATTGGAATTCACTTCGCAGAGGATGGGTTCGCCCTTATCGTCCGCCAAGAGGTCGACGCCGCAATAATCGCAGCCCATGAGTTTCGCCGCCTTCTCGGCGAGATCGATGAAGGATTGTTTTGGAGACAAAGGTCTTCCATGACCGCCTTGAGCGAGGTTGCTGCGGAAATCAGAGTCGTTTCTCCGTTCCATCGCGGCGACGAACTTTCCGCCAATGACGATGAAACGATAGTCGAAGCCATAGCTGCTCGTGATTTGTTCTTGAAGCAAAGTCGGAGCCTGGATATTTCTCTCTAAGAAGCGGGCGAGATTTTCGCGTTTGCGAAGCAAATAAGTGCTATTTCCCATACTGCCGAAGCAGGATTTTCCGATGATCGGATAAGACAATTCTTTCTCGACGTTCTCGATGAATTCTGGACTGGATAATCCGAGATAGTTCAAAGGGGTCGCGATTGTCTTCGGCATTGGGACGCCATTTTGACTCAATGTGATGTGAGTCAGCATCTTGTCGTCGCATAAACGGATGCTCTCCGCCGAATTGAAAAGACGATAGCCGAGCTTTTCGAGCAGCTCAGACAAATACATATCCTTGTCTAAGAATAAGATGAAATCGTACGCATCTAACGGGGAATGAATCATTCCGTCGTTCTGCACGAACGCCAAGACGTCGGTAGTCTTCTTGTGATCCAACTGAACACCGAGTTTTTTGAACTCCTCCGTCATGCGGAGAAGGAAATTTTCGATACCGGGAAGGACCCCGTATCCATTAACAATCGCTAAACCTTTTGCCATGGTAATGATTATAAAGTAGATCTAATGGTTTGATAGTGGCGAAATAATGGTAGAATTATGTCATATGAGTATCAAACCTATCACTTTTCTTCGAAACACGAATGAAATCGAAGCGGAATTAGCCGCTTCAAAAGAACCAATTTTCATCACCAAAAACGGTTATGGACACCTGGTTTTGCTTCGCCTGGACGAATATGAGCGCCTCACCAAAGCCAAGCCGGAAATCGATCTGGCCGATAAAAAAGGCCTCGACTTATCCGTTGCTGATGACATCGGATTTGGCTTTGTCCGCGCCAAAGCGTTGTCACCGAAAATGGTTATCGGCGATCCGCAAGCGAACGCGGACGAAATGATCCGGTGCATTGCCTCCGCTCAAGATGAGCATGTAGCCCTTCTGGTCTTCCCTGAATTGTCATTAACTGGCAACACGGCAGGCGATTTGCTCATAAATGAGCACATGCACAACTCTATCAGGAAATCGATCAAGAAAATCGTTGCCTCAACAAAGGGATTGAGCCCCCTGATTGCCGTTGGCGCCCCCATCAAAACAGAGATGGGCCTCATCAACTGCGCGATTATCATCCAAAATGGCAAAATATTGGGATTTGTGCCGAAAGAAAGCCTTTCTGAGAGTGAAAAACGCCACTTCGCAGAGGTGTCGCCAACAATCGATACTTTATGTTTCGGTGGAGAGGAATATCCTTTCGGAACTAATTTGATTTTCACCGCCAAAAATAATGGTGCGCTTCGCGTTGCCTTTGAGGTCGCCGACGAAACCTATGCGTCGGAAACCATGCTGGCCGCCGCGAATGAGGGCGCGACCGTCATCGCCCGTCTGAGCGCCCCAAATGAGATCATCGGTGGTAGCGAACGGCGTCGCTCGTTATTCCGTTCATTGTCCGATCAGCTTAACTGTGCTTATGTTGTTGCCGCGTCCGGCAAAGATGAAAGCACGACGGACTATATCTTCGCTGGTCAAAACATTATTAGTGAAAACGGTGAGATTCTCAGTGAATCCGCTTTGTTTGAAAATGGTGAAGCGGTGGCCGATATCGATGTTGCTTTGATCCGCGATTCCAGAATGGCAAATCCTAGATTTGTTATTCAAACAAGTCATCAGTTTTTGCGCATCCCTTTTGTGGCGGTCAACCATGATCCGGAAAGTTTGAAACGGCCGTTAAGACGGTATCCGTTCTTGCCGACGAATCCTGGTGAGTCCCGCGATTTAGTCCATGCATTATCCGCAATCCGCATGCAAGCCATGGGTTTGCGTCGCCGGTTAGAAGCCATTCACCAAGACAAAGTTTATATCGGTCTTTCTGGTGGCTTAGATAGCACTTTAGCCCTACTTGTATCGGTTGAAGCCTTCAAAATGGCGGGTTTTGATCTCAAAAACATCCATGCGATTACCTTACCGGCGTTCGGCACGAGCAAACGCACCCATGACAACGCGGTCGCATTAGCGGGTGGTCTCGGCGTGAGTTTTGATGAAATCAACATCAAAGAAAGCGTGCTTGCCCATTTCCGGGATACGAAGCATGATCCTGAAATTCGCAACACCGCATACGAGAATGCGCAAGCTCGAATGAGGACGATGGTCCTAATGGACATTGCCAACGAACATGGCGGTTTGATGGTTGGAACCGGCGACCTAAGCGAGCTCTGCCTCGGATGGTGCACCTATGGTGGCGACCACCTTTCGATGTATGCCGTCAATGGCACGATTCCGAAGACACTGGTCCGTTATTTGGTGGAAAGTTATGGCGAATTGCACGAAGAGGTTCGGGCCCCGTTATTTGATATCGCCGCCACGCCGATCAGTCCTGAATTATTGCCGCCTAACGCCCAAGGCGTGATCGATCAAAAGACCGAAGATATCGTCGGTCCGTATGAGTTAAATGATTTTATCATTTATCACTATCTCAAAAACCATTATGGTCCCCGGAAAATCTATTACCTGATGCAACAGGTTTTCTCCGAGGCGTATTCCGACGAAACGCTTAAGAAATGGTTGGAGAACTTCTTCCGTCGTTTCTATCAAAGCCAGTTCAAGAGAAGCTGTTCCGCGGACGGCCCGCAGGTCGGCCCGATTTCCGTTTCGCCGCGCGGCGGCCTCGTGATGCCATCCGATGCTTCCGCGAATGCGGTTCTCGAAGAAATTCGTTCACTCTAAGGGTGTAAAGTTTTGCCGCATTCACTACAATAGACTTAACGAGGTGTTTTCATATGAAAAAAGATCCAAACGCCAAAGCAGCCAGAAAAGAAAAATGGCGTACCAGCCATTGGGCTGAGGTTTTCCGTTTCATCATCGTCGGCGTTCTATGCACCGTTATTGATTTTGCCGTCGGTTATGTTCTCCGTTTTGCTTTCGTCAACAACCTAAATGCCGTTGATGGGCAAGGCAATTACCTTTCGACCAGCGGTCACTACATTGCGACCGCGATCTGCATCGCCGCCGGCTTCATCGTCAGCGTCATTGTCAATTACTTCCTCTCCAAATACTGGGTGTTCCAGAATGTCGAACGCGATAAGAAGACCCAGCGTGCCAAATGGTTCTGGATCTATGTCGCCCTCGCTTTTGGCGGATTCCTTTTAGGAATCGGTCTCATGGTTCTTGGCGAATTCATCTGCAACAGCGCTTGGGATCTCCGCTACCCAGTCAATCCGTTCGATGACCAGATTTGGGGCGAGCTCTTCGGTACCGGTGGCATCGCCTTCTGGGCTTATGTCATCGTCTTCGTCATCAAAACCATCATCGTGTTGGTCTATAACTATGTGACCCGCAAGTTCATCGTCTTCAGGGAGCCGAAAAAACAAGCCAAAGTCGAAGAAGCGCCTGTTGAAGAACCCGTCGTCAATCCCGCGGTCGTCTATAACTACACCGCCGAAACCGAGACCTTTGAAGTCAAAAAGAAAGACAAAGTCCGCACTGAGGTGGACATTGTCTACTGCAAACCGCAATTCAATTGGGGCAAGCCCATCAGCAAAGACGTTGCCAAACGGCAGGTCTATGCCAGCCTCGAGGTCTTCGATCCGCGCAAGACTTCGGTGAGCAGCACCAAGCGGAACAAAGAAATCATCGTCGAAGAAATCCGCAAAGCGGATGCCGAAAAGGCCAAACGATAATTGTTGACCACCAAGACCGGGGCGTCAGCCTCGGTTTTTCTTTGAAAACAATCGCGGATTCCCTATCCTATGAATGAGAAAAGGAGACCCAATGAGAGACATAGCCATCATCGGCGGTGGGGCATCGGGAATCTATGCCGCCCTCCTCATCGCGGACCGCAATCCGAATCTGAAAATCACCATCTTTGAGAAAGAACAAAAACTCGGGAAGAAACTCTGCGCGACCGGGAATGGTCACTGCAATCTTTTAAACAAAGATTATTCTCCAGCGAACTTCAACCATACCCTATTGGTTGAGAACGCCATGTCTCGTTTCTCTTTTGATGATCTTCTCAATGTCTTCTCATCTTGGGGAATCCCTCTCATCGATCGCGATGGTCTCTTCTATCCGGCCAATTACCATGCCCCATCCTTCGCGAACTATCTTTCCGCCCTTTTGGAGAAACGCGGAGTGGAAGTTCGTTTGGGTGTTTCTGTGAAAGATTATTCCCGCAGCGGTGATGGTTATCTTTTAAAAACAAATGAGGGCGAGTTTTCTTTCGGAAAACTAATTATCGCCACCGGCGGGAAATCCACCCCGAAACTCGGCAGCGATGGATCAATGTTTGATGTCCTCCGTCGGCACGGCTATGAGATCAGTGAGCTTCAAAGCGGTCTCGCCCCAATCCGTGTCAAAGAGAAACTACCGAAGGCTCTGGATGGTGAGCGTCATGCCGCCAAAGTGCGTGTCTTCGTCAACAACATCTGCTACTACGAAGAGGCTGGCGAGATTCTCTTCAAAAAAGACGGTTTAAGCGGAATTGTGATGTTTAACGTCAACAGTTTTATCCTCAGAAATGGCTTTGGTGAAGAAACGAAAATCCGTCTCGACCTTTTCCCCGGCGAAGATGTCTCCGCCTATCTGCGCGGCGACAAAGAACAGTGTCTTTTGACCGAGCCCCTTTATGAAGAAGTGGCCGCTCAGGCGAAAAAGAACGGTGTCCCGATGGACATCGCCGTCCACGAACTCGAATATACCTTCAAGGCGTCCTACGGCTTCGAAAATAGCCAAGTGACGATTGGCGGCCTCATTGATTCCGAGGTCAGCATGAATCTCGAATCCAAGCGCGAACCACACGTGTTTTTCACGGGCGAATGCCTCAATGTAGACGGGTTTTGCGGTGGATTTAACTTAACTTGGGCCCTCTTAAGCGCCCTCCTTGTCGCTGAACAAATCACTCGATAAAAAGGCAATTATTGCCTTCGGTTTTGGCAGTTTTTCACCCCAAGAGTTGACTATCTTAAAAAGATAGATTTTAATTATTCATTGTCGCAAACATTCGTCAGTAAGTTTGCGCTTGTAGTGAGGATCGTTATGAAATATTCAAACACTTCCCGCGTCCTGAACTTGGTCTTCCACGGCCTTATCGTTTTGGCATTTGGCGCACTCGGCCTCTACTTCGGTCTGATGGTCGCCCCCTTTGGTTTGGCGAGCAGCCATCCCTCTTATACCGAACTCGGTGCCCCGTACCTTCTCTACTTTGAGCTCGGCGTCATCGGTTTGACCCTTTGCAGCATTTCGGTGTATGGATTCATCCAAGCCCTGAAAGGCATCAAAGAAAACCGCAACGACGAACCGGTCGTCAAAGCGTTTACCGCTTTCATCGTCGAAGGTTACATCGCCGCCTTGTTCTGCTTGCTTAATGCTGTCGTCTTCTTCGATTTGATCAGCGGCAACTCTGTCGCCTTCGTCATCATCGTTGGTATCGTTCTTGCGATCGCCCTCATGATCGCGACCAACATCCCGATGGTCAAACTCTATGACGGCAAAGATCAAACCCCGCTTCTTGCTGGTTTCGCCTTCGGCGCCGCGATCCTCTTCGGTTGGATCACCATCGTTGACTTCGGCACCTTGGTTGGCAGCTGGGCCCACGGCGTCTATTCCTACTACAAGTTCTTCAACGGCGAATTCCTCGGCTACACCCTTGGTTTCCTTGCCATCACCCTTATGCTTGCTTTCGCTGGCGTCCTCCTTCTCAAGCGGGCCCAGGATCCGAAAGCGCAGAAACTCGCTGGCCACCTCGGCGCTGGCTCGATCTTGCTCGTTGCCTTCGCCTTCATCGTCAATGGCCTTCTCGAACTCATCTACAACGACACCCGTCTCATTCACCTTAATGGTGAAAACTTCGCTTGGCAGGGCAACGGCTTCGGCATTGCCTCCCTCGTTATCGGCGGCTTAATTCTTATCGCCAGCATCTTTGTTGAAATTTCCAATGCGACCGGCAAGCCGATGTTCCGCAGAAAGAAATAACCAATCAGCAAACAAAAAAGGCGGATCGACCGCCTTTTTCTTTTAGATGTCGAGGATTTCGTCTGCGCTTTTGGTGTAAAGCTCTTCGGCGCTGACGATTACGATTTTGTCGTACAGGGAGCGGACTTCGTCATCCGGATCCTGATATTCGTCGATCAAGCGATCCATCGCATAATCGGGGACGATGCGGGCGCCTTCGCGCATTTTGTTTTGCCTACGGGCGATTTCCGGGTCGACTTTGAAGATGAGAAGGATGTGGCGATCGAACCCCGGAGTCTGGCGTGCATAGAACGCGCGGTGGATATTCTTGAGGTTGGTCGCATCGCCGATGGCGTAGACGTCATCCATTTCGCTTAGCGCATTGAGACGCTGAACGAAAGTGATCCAAATATCTTTTTCGTGGTCGAAGTTATTGACCGCACCAAATAATTCAAGGCGTAGTTCATCACTGGAGACGATGTGGGCATTCTTATGGCTCTTGCAGAACGCTTTGGCCCAGGTGCTCTTTCCGCTTCCAGGGATTGCCGATAGAAGAATCATCGTTTTCATACCTGCTAATGATACACGCGCAGCCGCATTTGCGAAACCAAAATCTCGTAAGTGTCAATTGATCGCCCCTGGGGATATAATTTGGCATATGCAATCGTTACGCGAGTTATTCCGGATTGGGCCTGGCCCGTCTTCGAGCCATACCATCGCCCCGACCTTGGCCGCCGAATCTTTCAAGCGACGCATCGCCGATAAAGGCGGTGACCGCATCGAGGTCACCCTCTATGGATCGCTGGCTTTGACCGGTCAAGGACATGGCACCGAATCAGCCATTCGTGGCGTTTTTGCGGGCAATAATATCATTTTTAAGCGGGATTTATCGTCGAATATCCCCCATGCCAACTACCTTTGTTTCAGCCTTTACTCTGGCGACAAATTATTGGATCAAGCCCATTACACCAGCGTTGGCGGTGGGGAACTCCGCTCCGAAGAAGACCCCACGGTGAACGCGAAAGAGGTCTATCCGTTCCATACTTTCGAAGAGATCAAAACGTTTATGAAGGAACATGGCGAAAAAGATCTCGTCGCTTTCGGACTTCGTTTCGAAGATGTTCGTGAACATTTATCCCGTTGTTTGGACACCATGTTCGCGACCGTGGAACGCGGATTAAATAAGGAAGGCGCGATTTGCGTATGCGCGAACGAGCGGCTCCGCACTGAAAGGGTTGCGAAGAAGATGTTCGAGAAAGCTCAGTCGTTGGAAGATTCCGATGCCAAAACGGAAATGCTCATTTCCGCTTATGCGTATGCTGTCGCCGAAGAGAATGCGACTGGCGGGGAAATCGTGACCGCCCCGACTGGCGGAAGCGCCGGCGTATTACCCGCAGCGTTATATTTCCTTTATAAAAATAAAGGAATCAACAAAGAAATCCTCGTTGGCAGCCTTTATGTTGCTGGCGTATTCGGGAATATCATCAAGCAGAATGCGACGATCGCCGGTTCTGTCGGTGGATGCCAAGCCGAAATTGGTGCGGCGAGCGCGATGGCGGCGGCCGCTTTGGCCTATGTGGATGGGTTATCCCTCTACCAACAGGAATATGCCGCCGAATGCGCTTTAGAGCATTTCCTAGGATTAACCTGCGATCCAGTGGATGGTTATGTTGTCGTTCCTTGCATCGAACGCAATGGCATCGGTGCCCTTAGGGCATATAACGCATTCCTTTATGCCAAACATATCGCCCCGCTACGAAAGAACCTTGTCAGCTTCGATAACGTTGTCTCCGCGATGAAGATGACCGGCGATTCTCTGCCGACCGCATACAAAGAGACTGCCATCGGCGGTTTGGCCGATGTCTTAAAAGATACAAATCGCGGTACTTGTTGAGTAAAATACGAGTGAGGAAATTTATGAATAACGTCGTGATCTTCAAATTAACCGCCAACCCCGCGCTTGCCGACGAGGTTTGCTCCATCCTGGGCCTGCCTCTCTCGCGTAGCGAGGTTCATCATTTCGCCGATGGCGAAGTCCTTGCCAGACCTTTAGATTCAGTCCGTGGCAAAACCGTCTATATCATCCAAAGCACCGCCACCCCCGTTGCCGAACGCATCATGGAGTTATTGGTGTTCATCAATGGTTTGAAGAACGCGAAAGCGAAAGAAATCATCCTCGTTTGCCCCTACTATGGATTCAGCCGTCAGGACCGTATTGCGAGAGCCGGCGAACCTATTTCAGCGAAACTTGTAGCGAATCTTTACGAAAATGCCGGGGTCAATCACATCATCACGATGGACCTTCACACCCCGCAGATTCAGGGTTTCTTCTCCTGCCCCGTCGACGATCTTTCCAGCATCTCGTTATTCGGTGAATATTACCGGAAGTGGCTGAAAGAACACGACATCCCGACCGAATCCGTCACGGTGGTCTCCCCGGACCATGGTTCCCTCCATCGGGCCCGTGACTTGGCTTCCGAAATCCCGAACTCCACTTTGGCAATCATTGATAAGCGTCGCCCCGCCCCGAACACCGCCGAAGTGATGAACGTCGTCGGCCATGTCAAAGGGAAAGTCTGCATTATTATCGATGATATCATCGATACTGCTGGTACGGTCATCGCCTCAGCCAAAGCTCTTCTGGAACGCGGCGCGTCCAAAGTCCTTATCGGCGGAACCCACGGCGTCCTTTCCGGCGATGCCGAGGAACGCCTCTTCAATTCCGGCGTTTCCGATGTTGTTATCACCAACTCCATTGAGCGTGGTTCCAAGCGTCTCAATGTCATTTCGATCGCCCCGATGATCGCCGGGATCATCCAAGCGACCGAAGAAGGGAAAGAAGTTCCTGATTCTTGGATGAATTTCTATTGATTCCATCGATATTATCGGTATCATTGCTAGGCCGAACGTGTTCTATCCTCTGAACCACGTATAAAAAACAAGGAGGTCTCTTATGAGACAAAACGACACCATCAAGAAGATCGTCGAGAACGCTATGATCGCGGCGGTCTATTTTGTTATCTGCCTCGTCAGCGGCTCGCTCGCTTACGATCAAATCCAGTTCCGTATCGCCGAACTATTCGTCTTGTTCTGCTTCTGGCGGAGAGATTTCATCTTTGGTGTCACCGTTGGTTGCTTACTAGCGAACGCCATGAGCACGCTGGGTCCCATCGATATGGCGGTGGGCACCGTCCTCACTCTCGTTTCCTGCATCTTGGTTGCTTATACCCCAAAACTTCTCATCGCCTGCATTTGGCCGATTGCTTTCAACGCTTTCGGCGTTGCTGCAGAACTCTATTTCCTACTGGATCTTCCCTACTGGGTCAACGTCCTTTGGGTCGGCATTGGCGAAGCCACGGTCATTCTCGGCAGCTATATCCTGTGGATGATTTTGTGGCGGAACAAAGGATTCATGCGTTTCCTTGACCCCGTCCGCAAAGCCAATCCGTCTTGGTAATCTTTCTTTCTTAGCCAAATACCGATAAAATATCGGTCATGAGCAAAGACTTTTATTTAGAGATCAAACATATCGACAAACATTGTGGCGCCCGCTACGGGATTTTGCATACCCCTCATGGAGATGTGGAAACCCCGATGTTCATGCCAGTTGGCACCTTAGCGACCGTCAAATGCCTTTCCCCGGAGGAAATCAAGGAATGCGGCGCCGGCGTCATTTTGGCCAATACTTATCACCTCCATTATCGGCCTGGCGAAGGGATCGTCGCCAAAGCGGGAGGCCTTCATTCCTTCATGCAATATGATGGTCCAATTCTCACAGATTCCGGTGGATTCCAGGTTTTCTCGTTGTCCAGCCAGAGAAAATTGACCGAAGAAGG
>CAMYXQ010000019.1 GCA_947303105.1 uncultured Caryophanales bacterium
AGAACAGGTTCATCGTCTCGACCTTCTCGCCCAAACTATTGAGGTAGTAACAGGTCTCTTTCTGGGTGG
This sequence comes from uncultured Caryophanales bacterium, assembly GCA_947303105.1. Classification (GTDB taxonomy): domain Bacteria; phylum Bacillota_I; class Bacilli_A; order RFN20; family CAG-826; genus UBA4951. The sequence continues at coordinate 70 of CAMYXQ010000019.1, forward strand.
TGAAGTTCACATCGATGAACAAACCGATGTAACTCCTCGGCGCGTGAAGCGGGTAATCATCGCTGAAGGTATAGCCCGGCTTGCTGATCATCAAGGTCGGGAAGTTGAAATCGGTGAGATAACCCTTATAGGTGCCAGTGCGGTAGTTGGGGTTGTAGTTCAGCTGGGTGTTCGGCGGGATGAGACCCGGCTCGAAGATCATGATGTCATGCTGATGACCACAAACGAACATGTCGATGTCCATCTGATTCAAGAGATTGGTCATCTCCGCTTTCACGGTTTCGTGGTTATGACGGGAGTTCACGAAGGGGACGGGGATGTGGCAGGCGACCATGTGATAATCGTAATTATCGAAGTTCCTCAAAGCCAATTCGCTTTCTAAGAAAGCGATTTGCTCAGCGCGATATCCATCGTAATGGCTGGTGCCATAGTATTCCCACCAATCGTCGTCATGGTCTTCGCCGATATCGAGGACGATGCCGTAAACGTTATTGAAGTAGAAGTTGTAATAGAAGTTCTCGCCCTTGGCGCCGACGAACTTATGAAGCTCTTCGCCATAACGGCCTTTGACGTCGTGGTTGCCACGGGCATACACCACCGGAACCTGGCCCTTGGTGATTTCGAAGGCGACGAGGTTATTGAAGTTCGCGTCATCGAAGGTTTCGACGTCGGAGATGATGTCGCCGGCCAGGACGAGGAAGTCATAATTCTCCACAAAGCTGGCTGTTTTGGCCGCCTGACGGATATTCATATGAATGTCGCTGAAAGAGAGATATTGGAGGCCGTCGCTGACATCGACCGGTTTGAAAGTGACTTTTTGGGAGATGTAACGACCCATGAAGCCGCCGAACGGGCCACAGTAGATCGATTTTTGGGTGTGGACGGTATATTCTTTCGCGGCATCAAGCGCGGCCATCGGGACTTCCACTTTGTGGATCTTGGTGAATTTCTTCGCCGTGCCGTTATAGGTGTCGTAGTAATTCTCGTCGCCGACTTTGACCCAACCGGTCGATTCGGCGCTGGTGGAGAAGACGATTTGGTATTTATCTTCCACCGCATAAACGACGGGGCGATAGGTGATGCTGTTGATGGTGAAGTTCAGCAAGATGCTGACGGCAAAGACGCCGACTAAGCCAAGGATGCCGAACTTGAAGATTTTGCTCTCTTTGAGCGGGGATTTCGGATAGAGAAACAATAGCGCCCAAACGCAGACGACGATGCCGGTGATGGCAACGGCGACCAAGAACTTCGGCCACACGAAGCGCATATAATCGATGCCGCCTAAGGCGATGACGACCATGATGATCACGAAGAAGACCACCGAAACGGCCAAGTAAACGATATGCAGCCAATTCTTCTTGAAGATCGCTTTGAGGATCAAGTCGCTCAAAAGAACGACGAAGAAGAGGACGCAGAAGATGATCGGCACATAAAGGAGAATGGTATTGTCGCCCCCTTTGTACCCCAGAGTGGCGCTGATGCCGCTCCAGCAGGGTCTCATCGCAAAGAACATCAGGGCGTTGAAAAACGCCAAAACCGTTCCCACGATGCGGATGACCTTAAAAATGGTTTGTTTCATATTTTTACCCCCTAGACGGGATTGGATGAGTTGATTATAGCACGCAATAAAAAAGCCGCCCAATAAGGACGGCTTATCTCATCTATCGTTATGATGCGGATTGGGTCACGCCATTGATGGTGATGCAATAGGTTCCGCTGGCGAATTCTTTGGTCGTGCCACCATAGGTGAACGCGCGGCCATAGATGAGAAGCTCATCGCCGATCTGAAGATCGTCAGTTGAAGTGAAATTATCAGACGGGTTGTTGTTCGCGCCATAGTAACGACGGAGGAAGTAAATAAGAATCTCGTTGTCGTTGGCCGGGTCTTTGATGTAGACGTTGCCGAGATCGCCGGAGTTGCCAACGCGGGTGGCTTCTCTGCTGACGACGCCGGTGCAATAGACATAACGGGCGCCTTCGGGGTTCGAGCTGCTAACGCTGACTTTCTCCGCTTCAATGAGGGCTTCGGTGACGGTCAGCGGGTCATCGATCGTGCCGGCATGGGTGATGACGGCGCTCGGATCTCTCTCATCGAATCCGCCATCGGCGGCGTAGTCGGCCATGAAGTCTCTGGCATAGTAGCCAGTCGAATTGAAGGCTTCGACGATGATCGGATTGTGGTTGTTTTGCAACAGCCAGTCATAACCATAGGTGTCGATTAAGACATAATACAAATCGTTATTATTGACCAAGCTCTGATCGTTTCTCAGATTGCTTCCATAGGAAGAATACTTCATGAAGTAGTTCGAATTGGTGGTGTTCAAGAAGTTGCTCTTCAAGGTCGATCCTTTGATTTTGGTAAGTACGAGATCGTTGTCGAACGGGAAGAGGTTATAGAGTTGGGCATAGGTAACGTCGCCAATGGACAGATGGCCTTCGCCACGAACGGAGATATAACCGCCGCCGAGGACGATCTGATCGGCATAAGTTGGCCATTTGGCAATGCCGCGATCAAAGTAAAGATCGGCACAAAGTTGTTTCAATTCGGTTCCGCTACGATAAACCGAGTTATAGCCAAGGGGCTGATAGTATTGGCTGAAGTCATAAGCGTTGATCAACGCGACGGTGCCGGGGTCTTCGGCCAAATCATATTTGGCGGTTTCGTTCATCCAATAGACATCTTCGTCATAATCGAAGGTGAGGGAATAGTCATCGCTGAACGTATTGAGCTCAACGGTGAAGTGATTGATTGAGATGGAACCGCTGGCGCTGGACTGGAAGTGATAGACGCCGCCGCTATCCTGACGGACGGTTTCGTTGTGGGTGTGTCCTTCGAAGACGACATCGACATAACCATCGCGACTGAGCTCATCGTTATAGAAGGTATCGCCCGAATTCGAATCGCCGTGGAAGGAATAGACGATGAAGTCACAGCCTTCTTCTTCGCGGAGTCTGGTCGATTCAGCTTTAATAAGATGACTGAGCGGATAACGGGTGTCCCCGGACTTATCGAGAACGAACTCGACATCCATGACTTTGGAATAAGAGATGGACGTGTAGCAGTCGCCGATCGCTCCGATGATGCCAATCTTCGCGCCGCCACGGGTGACAACGGTCGACGGAGTGACATAATCCGCGATCTTGCCGGTATTTTTATCGATGACATTGATGCCAAGGATCGGAAGATCGTAATTGTTGGAGATATTCACGATGGAATCGGTGCCCCAGTCAAATTCGTGGTTGCCGATGGTCATCGAGGCGAAATCAAGGTATTTCATCCACGAAGTCATCAACGCGCCACGGTTGGAGTTCGATTCCAAAGAACCCTGCCACATATCGCCGGACGAAATGAGCAAAGCGTTCTGATCGGCGGTCTTTTCCTTAAGGAAGGTCGACATTTTGGCGATGCCGACGCCGAGAGAGGTGTCCAGAACATTGCCGTGGACATCGTTGAATCCGTAGAAATCTAACGTGACAATCGGGGAAACGGGTTCCGAAACGGTGATGTCGTAACTGGTGTTCTTGGTCACGCCGTCGTACGTATATTCGATGGTGATCGTCTTCGTGCCGGCGGTCGCCGAAGAGAAACCGGAGAAAACGAGATCCGATGTCGGAACGATGGAAGATCCGCTCGGGGTGAAATAAGCGGTGACTTCGAGTCCGGTATAATCGGCTTCGTCATCGATCTCAAATTCCAATTTGTTCGCCGGATGGGTGATCGCGATCCTGGACAAAACGGGAATGACTTCCGAGCTGCTTTCGCTGGAGACTTCGCTGCTGACTTCACTACTAATGTCGCTGGAAACCTCACTGGTCGTCTCGCTCGTTGTCTCACTGGTATGTTCGCTGGTCGTCTCACTGGTGACCTGGCTGCTGGGCTCGCTCGATTTCTCGCTGGTTTGCTCGGAACTGACGGGTCCGGTTCCGCTGGAATTGGACGGAAGCAGTTCGCAAGAGCCGAGGGTTAACGCGAGCAGAGCGGCTGAGAGCCAAATGATAGGTGTCTTTTTCCTGCTCATACTTTTTACCTCTTGTACAATTTTTAATTGTATCCAACTTAAAAGCGTCCGTCAAACATGCGGGCGCGTGTAAAGAAAAACCGCCACAGGCGGTTCTTTTAGACCTTTCTCCTCTCGAAAGCGGGGTTTTTATAAAATGCTTCTTTCTCGATATACATGTTCTTTTCCGCTTCCTTGATGACGTCGTCTAGGGAAACGCTTGGATCTTTCCGAATGGCATAGCCGGCCGAACAATAATAACCGGTGATGCTCATTTCTTCTTTGAACCGGGAGACGGTTTCGACGATGTCTTCTTCTTTGGTCCCGCTGGCGATGATGAGGAATTCGTCGCCGCCCATGCGGTAGGCATACATCGATTTGGCAATCACGGCCGCGATGACTTGGGCGATCGCATAGATGCATTCGTCGCCTTTATGGTGCCCGAAGGTGTCGTTGATGTATTTGAGGCCGTTGATATCGAGTTGGATGACCCCGGTGAAGGTTCTCGATAACTTCGGAAGGTCGTGATAGTAAGTCTCGCGGTTGAATAAGCCGGTCAAGGTATCAATCTGCATATGTTCCTTATAAAGGAAGAGATAATATGCGAGCGTGCTGACCATGATGGTCGTATTGAGTAATTCGATCGTGTAGCTGGTATCGACGAACGTCTCGACGATGACCGCGGCGACAACAAACGCGGCGCAGACCATCAAAGTGACGCCATGCATGATGTGTTTGCTCTTCAAGGTAAAGATCGAGATGTAGAACAAGTAGATGAGATAGCCGATGGCGATGATGTGCGAGGTATAACGGAGTGGGCCGCCGAAGAAGGACAACGAACCATCATCGCCGATGTGGAAGCCGAAGATCGTCGGGGAGGCGCCGGGGATAAGAGCGCACAAATAGACGATGAGATTCAGCACAAGTGGCAGCCAAATGAAGAAAGACCACTTCCCGCGATAGGCGTTTTTATTCATCAAAATGAAGAGATACAAACAAGTCGGCCGCAATGCGTATCCCATGATGGATAGCAGCATCGTCGTATAGTAGAGGCCACGCGGTTTGGCGTACATCTGCACGACGAACGAAACGGCCAGCAACAAACAGGAGACGGTAATGAGAATCGAGCAGATGCTGACGCGGCGGTTGATCGAAAAATGCATGATGGCGTTCACGATCATCACAATAGAAAGACAAATTAGGGCAAAGTAACGAATGAAGAATTCGGTTAGCACTTCCATGCTGAATATATTATACGCGCGATTATCTTTGCTAGAACAGCAAATGGATAGGGGTTTTGCTGTTTCGTTACAATGTTGCTTATTTAAACAAAAACCGCCTTCTTGGCGGCTTTTATTCTTCAGGGTTGTTATCGGCTTTGTAATGCTCGGCCTTTTTCGCGTACATCTTTCTATCCGATTCTTTGAGGAGTTCTTTAAACCCGGCCGGGCCATCTTCCAAGCAGCTATAGCCGATCGAACAGGAATATTCCGTCTCATCGATATGCTTTTGGATACGCTCCACCAAAGTGAGGACTTCTGCTTTCGGCGTCTTGCGGCAGACGATGATAAATTCATCGCCACCCATGCGGTAAGCGGACTGCTTGGTCCGGCAGGACTGCGAGATGCATAGACCGATCGCGGATAGCGCCTCATCGCCCGCGGAGTGACCGCGGCCGTCATTAATGGCTTTTAAGCCATTCATATCGACGGAAACGATCGCGGTAATATCTTTGTTGTCTCTGCGGGTCTCCCCATAGAAAGCCTGACGATTCAATAAACCGGTCAAAGAATCTTTCTTCGCCCTCTGCAGGATGGTGAAGAGGTAATAAATGAACAACGACACGGCGATGATAGAACAGAAGATTCGCGCATAGGCGGCCCCGAAGATGAACGGGAAGATAAGTCCGGAAGAAAGGGCCACCGCCAGGAAGACGATCGGCACGATCTCGATCGCCCGTTTGTTACTGCGGCGAATCAATAAGAAAATCAGGAAGGCCATGTAGAGGCCGGCGATGAGATAGGGCATGAAATGGATCGGCCCGTGAATCACATTGCCCGCGTCATCGACCCACGAAACGATGCCGGTGAAAATCGAAACGACATCGATGATGACCAAAGCGATCGCGGGAAGGAAAACATAAATTCTGTATCGTTTGAGAATCAGCAAGATGACCAGTGCCACAATAAGCGGCGTGGCGCTGTAACGAATGGCCATGAGAATCATGCGTGCCATCGCATTATGGGCAACGTAGTCCAGGTTAAATTCGGCGAATACGACGATGGAGAGAATGAAAATGGATGCGACGAGCGACAACAAAAGAACCACCGACCGTCTGTTTGAGAAGGTCGTGATGAAAAGAATGACGATAAAAGCGCCGAGGATCAGCAGGAGAATCCAGTTTTGCAGAATATATTCTTTTAAAGCGCCAACGAACATGTCATAAGTATATCAAATCTTGCGCGCGTTGGGGATTGTTTTGAAGAATACTTCATTGAATTCTTAGAAGTGGGCGGCGATTGCTGAAACCGTAAACGTTCGTAAAAGGAAAAAGCCGCGTGAAACGGCTTCGTTTTATTTCCCAATCACCAATGTTTCGGGGTGAGAGAATTCGAACTTGATATCCTTTTTCGGATTGACCAAAAGATTCAAATACCCAGGTTCTTTGATTCCAAGTTTGGTGTCGAATACCAACTGACGATAATGGGTGAAACCGCACTTTTCCTGAACCCGCATAGAACGATGGTTTTTGAAAAAATGCCCACAGAGCAGGAAATCGAAATCCAAGGTATTGAAACAGTAATTGATGACCGCTTTGACGGCTTCGGTCATCAATCCCTTCCCCCAATACGCCGCGGATAAGACATAACCGATTTCCCTTCCTCGATAATCAAAGAATTCCGACAACTGCTCTTCGTTTCCGTATTTCTCCAAACCGAGAGAACCAATGACTTTGTTGGTTTCTTTGTCCACCAAAGCGAACGTTTTTTTATTTGCGATAAAACCATTCAAGATGCCCAGGGATTCTTCTTTGTTTTTGTGATGGGGCCAGCCAGCGGCTTCGCCCGTTCCGGGCACCGAACAATACTCAAAGAAATCATCCAGGTCGCTGAGCTGCCATTCTCTTAGGATGAGTCTTTCGGTTTCTAACCGGACGCCGGTGATATCAACTAGAGCGTTCATAATGAAATTATGCTATCGCGTTTCTTCAATCATTCAACAAAAAGCCGCCCCGAAGGACGGCTTTCGTTTACGAACACTGATTAGTCGCGATTGCCAGGTTCCGGCAAGAGACCCATGAAGCGGGCGTTCTTAATCGCGCGAGCAAGTTCGCGCTGGTACTTGGCCGAGGTTCCGGTCGAGCTGCGCGAAGCGATCTTTCCGTCCGGATTGATGAATCTCTGTAAGAGCTCAACATCCTTATAATAGACGTACTTGATATGGTTCATTTTCTTGTATCCCATGATTTTCCAATTTCCTTTCTATCTTTGCGTTAGAACGGCAAATCGTCCTCAATGATGTCGATCGAGTCGGCGCTGGCCGGGGCATCCGCTTCAAAAGCGGGCTGGGCATCCGGGACAAAGCCCTCCGCCGCATTGGCAGCGCTCTTGGGTTCCAGGAACTCAACGCCGTCGGCGCTGATTTCATACGCGGTGACCTGCACGCCGTCGCGGTTGGTGTACTTCCGCGAGGTGAGGCGGCCATAGACCGCGATGAGGGATCCCTTTCTGGTGAATTTGGCGACGCTTTCCGCAGTAGTGCGGAAGGCAGAGCAGGACATAAAGACCGTGTTCTTTTCGCCGTTGGGTCCGCGACCGAAGCTGTCATCGCACGCGATCGTGAAGGAAACGACCGAGATGCCAGAAGCGGTTCTGCGAAGTTCGGGGTCTCTGGTGAGACGACCCGCCATTACGATTCGATTAAGCATTTTTGTGACCTCCGTTCAATGTGGGTTTAGTCTTGATCGACAGTGATCAAATAACGGATGACGTTGGCGTTGAATCTCGTCTGACGATTGAATTCATCAAGAGCCGGCTGATCGGCGCTCACCTTGAGGATGACGTAGTAGCCTTTCTTTTGATCCTTGATCGTGTAAGCGAAATCACGGATGCCCCATTCTTTCGTTTCGGTGACCTTGCCCTTCAAAGATTCGAGAATCCCTTGGAGCTTGCTCATCTCCTCCTTGCGGGCGGCCTCTTCGAGGTCGGCGCGGAGGATGTACATAATCTCGTACTTCTTCATTCGTATTGCACCTCCTAATTTTGGACTCAGGATCGCATCTATCGTGCGACCATAAGAGTGTGACTTTTGCCTTTTTCCTTCGAAAAGGCGGTAATAATTGTATTATTACGAAGTCCTTTCGGCAACCGAATATTTCATCGATCACGCTAAACCGGAAATTTTCTTTCCACCAATGAATACTCAAGATTCGCGAAATTTTACAAAAAATCCTGACCGAAGCCAGGAATTTTCGTTTTAGTTTTCCGCTTTCATCGTCGGGAAGATGAGCACTTCGCGGATGGTGTCTTCTTCGCAAAGAAGCATACAAAGTCGATCAATTCCGACCCCGATGCCACCGGCGGGAGGCATCCCGTAGTTCAAGGCATCCAAGAAGGAATAGTCGATTTCGTTGGCTTCATCGTCACCGCGGTCGCGGGCGGCCATCTGGGCGAGGAAACGTTCTTTCTGATCGAACGGATTGTTGAGTTCGCTATAAGCGTTGCCGAATTCGGTGCCGCCGATGAAGAGTTCGAAGCGGTCCACGAAACGCGGGTCCGCGGTCTTCTTCGTAAGCGGGGAGAGTTCGATCGGATAGGTGTGGATGAAGGTCGGCTGGATCAAGGTCGGTTCGACGAATTCATCGAAGAAGGCCTGCATGATGTAGCCGGTGCTGTTCCAGGCTTTTTCCAAAGGAACGTTATGGGCTTTCGCAAGTTCCACCGCTTTCTCGAACGGGATGTCTTCGGTGAAATCGATGCCAGTTTTCTCTTTGATCGCTTCGGCCATCGACAGATTCGCGAACGGTTTCGAGAGATCGATGTCGTTGTCATGCCAATGGACGACGTCTTTCTTGATGACTTTGGCGCAGAGGTCGTGGATGAGGTCTTCGGTCCAAGCGCGCATGTCTGACAAATCGCCATAGGCTTGATATAACTCGATGGTCGTGAATTCCGGATTGTGGCGATTATCGATGCCTTCGTTGCGGAAGATACGACCGATCTCATAGACACGATCGATGCCGCCGACCATGCACTTCTTCAGATTCAACTCAGTTGCGATGCGGAGATAGAAGTCGCGATCGAGCGCATTATGGTGCGTGATGAAGGGGCGCGCAGCTGCGCCGCCGGCGATTGGCGATAAGACCGGGGTTTCCACTTCGACGAAGCCGCGGCTTTCGCAGAAGTCGCGGATTTCTTTGATGATGGCGGGGCGTAGCAAAGCAACACGGCGGGATTCATCGTTGACGATGAGATCGACATAACGATGGCGGCAACGTTCTTCGAGGTCGGTCAGACCATGGAACTTTTCCGGCAACGGTTTTAAGCATTTGGAGATGTGGGTGTATTTTTCGACGCGGATGGTGAGCTCGCCGGTGCGGGTGATCATGATGGTGCCTTCCAAACCGACGATGTCGCCAAGATCGGCAAGGCGGAACACTTCGTAATCATGCTCGCCGATGACGTTCATGCCGATCCAAGCCTGGATGGAGGAACGCTCGTCTTTGATGTTGACGAAAGAGGCCTTGCCCATGCGGCGGATGGCCATGAGACGGCCGGCGACATTGACGCGCGGCGGGTTGGCTTCGAGTTCTTCCGCGGAGGATGAACCATACTTTTCGCGGATGTCGATGATGCGGTCTTTCCATTCGTAACGGGTGCCAAAAGGATCGACTCCGAGAGCCTCATACTTCGGGAGTTTTTCCCGTCTGGCTAATTCTTGATCGTTAAGCTGTTCGTCCATAATTATTTCTCCAAATCTTCAGGTTCTGCGTTGTTTTCGGGTTTTTCAGCGGGTTCTGCGGGGGTTTCCGATTCTGCGGCTTGCTTGGCTTTAAGGGCCTCTGATTCCGCCTGTTTTTTCTCTTCTTCCACCGCGGCGAGGATCTCCGGAAGCGGATATTTCCAGTGATAGAAAGCCTCGAAGCAGTAGACGATGGATAGGTAGCAGAGGTCGGCACCGATGATGTATTGGAAGATCGGGGCGGTTTCGTCGGCGTGCACGAGCCCAGCGGCGAAGGCATAGATGTCGAAGGCAATCAGGGCAAGACCGGCCGGTAATACCAGACACTTATCCAATAGGCACTTTTTGGCGCGGCGTTTCTTGGAGCATAAGGTCCAAATGAAGTCCGCGACGATCCAAGCGCCACCGATGAGGGTGACGTAGGAGAAGGCGATCCGTTTCCATTCTTTGATGGCGATGACGCCGACGAGGATGAGGATGCCCAAAGTGAGGAAGACGACGGTGAAAAGCAATAGCTCACCGCTATAAACCATCTTCGCTTTTGTTAATGTGTCTCTTTTCTTCTCTGCCATATGTGTAAGTCTACCAAAGCTTCCTAACAAAAGTTAGGAGAAATCGCTGAATGAGCCGTGATACAGCCCGTAGTAGATTCCTTTCTTTTCCATTAATTCGTCATGGCTGCCGCGTTCGACGATCCGACCTTGGTCCAAAACCATGATGACATCGCTGTTCTGAATGGTGCTTAGACGGTGGGCGATGACAAACACCGTGCGGCCTTTCATGATCGCGTCCATGCCTTCCTGCACGAGTTTCTCGGTACGGCTGTCGATTGAGGAGGTCGCCTCGTCCAAAATCATGACCGGCGGATTGGCGACGGCCGCTCTAGCAATGGCAATCAACTGACGTTGTCCTTGCGACAAGGAAGCGCCGCCATTGGTAAGGACGGTGTCATAACCATTCGGTAATAACCGAATGAATGTATCCGCGTTGGCGAATTTCGCCGCCCGTTCGATTTCTTCATCGGTCGCATCGAGTTTGCCGAAACGGATATTCTCGCGAACGGTTCCGGTGAATAGTTTCGTATCCTGCAAAACCATGCCGAGCGAACGACGGAGGTCATGTTTTTTGATCTTGTTGATGTTGATGTCGTCGTAACGGATCTTGCCATCTTCGATGTCATAGAAACGGGTCAAGAGGTTGGTGATGGTCGTTTTGCCAGCGCCCGTCGCACCGACGAACGCAATCTTCTGGCCAGGCTTCGCGTAGAGGGTGATGTCATGCAAAACGAGTTTCTCAGGGACATAACCGAAATCAACATGATCCATGGTGATTTTGCCTTTAAGCCACACATAGGTCGTCGTGTCGGTTTCTTTGTGGTGATGTTTCCAAGCCCATTTGCCAGTCGCTTCCTCGCACTCCACCGGATTGCCGTCTTCGTCTTCTTTGGCGTTCACGAGTTCGACATAACCCTCATCTTTCTCAAGAGGCTGATCAAGGATTTCAAAGATACGGGTCGCGCCCGCCAAAGCGAGGGCGACGACATTCATCTGCTGACCGATCTGGCCGATTGGTTGCGAGAAGGCCTTGCTATAAAGCAAGAAGGAGATGATGATGCCGACCGTCATCGGGTGGAATCCCGAGAGGGAAAGGCTGTTGATTCCTTTGAGGATCTCTAACCCACCGAAGAAACCGATAAAGACATATTGGAGGTTGCCAAGCTGATTGACCGTCGGCATCAAAACGTTCGCATAACGATTGGCGCGGGTACCGCTGACGCGAAGTTCTTCGTTCAGTTTTTGGAAACCGGCGATGTTGCGTTTCTCGTAGTTGAAGACTTTGACGACTTTTTGACCATTGGTCATTTCTTCCACATATCCGTTTGTTTTGCCCAAAGAGATCTGCTGGGAAACGAAATATTTGGAAGACATCTTCGC
>CAMYXQ010000020.1 GCA_947303105.1 uncultured Caryophanales bacterium
CGCAAAGAAGGGTTCATGGATCCCTCTAAATACAAATCCTTAAGCGGATTCACCACCCCGGCCGAATCGGAACACGATATATTCAAGATCGGCCATACCTCGACCGGCGTCTCTTTGGCATCCGGTTTGGCGGTGGGCCGCGACTTATGCGGCGGCGATGAGAATATCATCGCGATCGTCGGGGATGGCTCCTTAACCGGCGGCGAAGCCTTCGAAGGCTTGGAGTTTGCCGGGGTGATGAAATCGAACTTCATCATCATCGCCAACGACAACGAGATGTCCATCGCCCCCAACCAAGGCGGTCTGAACGAGAATCTCCGCTTGCTCCGCGAGACCAACGGGGAATGCAAAGACAATTATTTCAAGTCACTCGGTTTGGATTATCGCTTCCTCGGCGATGGGAATAATCTCGATGCCCTCATCGACCTCTTCGAATCGGTCAAGGGCATCGATCATCCGATCGTCCTGCATATCCATACCCTAAAGGGTAAAGGCCTTGAGTGGTGCGAGAAGGACAAAGAGAGATCCCATTGGACGATGCCGGTCGGATTCGATCCATCGAAGTATCCGCCTTCCTATCAAAGAATCGCCGGGGACCATCTCCTTGCGAAGATGAAAGAGGATCCCAAGATCATCGCCATTTCAGCGGGCACCCCGAGCGTGCTTGGCTTCACCGCCGAGAAACGCGCGGAAGCCGGTTCCCAATTCAAAGATGTCGGCATCGCCGAAGAGCATGCGATCGCGTTGGCTTCTGGCATTGCCAGAAGAGGCGGCAAACCAGTGGCCGCCATATTCGGTTCCTTCTTACAGAGGACCTTCGACCAATTGACCCAAGACTTGGCGATGAATATGAGCCCGGCGACCATCCTCGTCATGGGCGCGGGCATCGAAGGCGGCGATTGCACCCATAACGGCATGTTCGATATCGCGATGACGACGGCGATCCCCAACTTGGTGTTGCTTGCCCCATCCGACAAAGAACGTTATCTCGCCGCGATCGATTGGTCCCTCGAACAGACGGAACGTCCGGTCGTCATCTTCGATCCGGATGTGTACCGCGAATGCGGTGAGGATATCCGTTATGACGATATCCCCGGACCCCGCATCGTCAAAGAAGGCAAGAAAGTCGCCATCATCGCTTTGGGCGGATTCCTCGGCCTCGGCGAAGAGGTGGTGGACCGCCTGCAAGAACACGGCATCGACCCGACCTTGGTCGATCCGATGCGGTTCGATGTCATCGATGAAGAATTCTATGACGCGTTATTACGCGATCACCAAGTGATCGTCACCTTAGAGAACGGCGTCGTCATGGGTGGCTTCGGCGAAAAAATCGCCCGCCACTACGGGACGAGCGATGTGAAGGTATTGTGCTTCGGGGCGGAGAAGGATTTCCATGACCTAATGTCCACGAAGGACGTCCTGGAACTCAATCATTTAACCCCGCCTCAGATCGTCGAAGACATCCTGAAGCTCTTATAAAGAATTCACGAAACCGGCGAACAAGATGGCGTCGGTTTTTTCGTTGACCACCTCATAGGCGAAGGCTTTGTTCGCATAGAATTCTTCATAGACATTCTGCTTCGGCTGTTCGACCGCGGTGGCCCCGCATTCGACGATGGTGACCGCGGCGCCTTCGACGCCTTCTTTGTCGGTGATGAGCTTCGTGAGTTGGCGGACCCCGGTCACATAGAGGGGATCCTCGCTGATGGGACTGAAGTCGGGATCGGTGAATAAGGTATTGATGCCATAGCCATTCTTTAATAGTCCGAGCAAGTCGAAGTCGCCTTCGATGGTGAAAGCCGGGAAGAAGGCCCGGGTGTTATAAATGACGTTGCCCACGTTGGCGGCATATGTCTCATGTGCGACCGCGGTCCAATCGACGGCTTTGATGTCATTGAGGGTATAACCCTCACTCGGGACCATCAAACGGAGGGAGCAGTTCGCGGTGAGAGGGATGCCGAACGAAGAGAATGTATCGTGTTGGTTCTGTCTTCCGGATAGATACGGGGTCTTGAGGTATTTGATTCTTTTGGCGGACCCATCTCTTTGAGTGAAGACATCCTTATCGTTGGTCTCACCCATATCGAATCCCGACCAGACGGTTTTGAGATACAAAGTATTCATGAACACGAGGACGGTGAACACATCCAAACCCAATTCGGGTTTGATTAAGCCATGGGTCTTGCGATCGATATATTCGGTCATCGCCCGATTGGCTTCCGCGTTCATGTGCAAGAAGTTCAGGATGTAGCTGGATGCATAATGCTTATCCGCGATATGATTGAGCCCTTCTTGGTTGAAGCGGTGTCCGTCTTGGAGGAACATCGCGTTATCGAAGGTGCAAAGGCCCTTTGGGGCGTCTTTCGGCGCTTCATAGGATAAATTCTCAACCAACGGTCCTGCGGCCGCCTCAACCTCTTCTAGGCTCATTCCGAGCATAGAAAGGATTTCATCCTGGGCGTCCCCGGTGGTCGCTGAAGCGACCATCCCCATCGCCCCGAAGAGGGAAACGGGGGAGATGCAGGAATTGTCCTCTTTGTTATCGAAAGCGGACATCGATTTATCGATGAAGTCGCCCGAGAAGGCGGCGAGGTCATTCACGAACTGGGGATGGCTGGTCTTTAAGGCCGTTTTGTTTTCGGTCTTCAAGGGATCGGCCGCTTGGGCGGCGACTTCCATGTTCTTCGGTAATTCAAAGGAAGCGTACCTTTCATCGTTTTGGCAGCCGACGAGCAAAAGGGCGGACAAGGCGAGAACGAGGGTTTTGTGTTTCATATGCTTTTCTCCTTAATAAGAGAAAATCGTGTTGCTGAAAGGGAAGGAAGAGATTTGGAACGTTAAGGGGTTCGGATATTCCCCAGTCACATGGAAGGGGAACTCGAGGTGATTGCCGGAGGCACTCACCAAATAGGAATCGCCATTCTCAACGAGAATGAAGTCATTCGATAACGACAAGAATTCCAATTTGGCGAACGAGACCGATCCCGACGTGGCGAAGATGTTCTTATTCATCTTCACGTTGTGGAAATCGATATCGGCGTCGATGTAGAACCATTCGTCTTCGAAACGGACTTCGTTCGCGGTGAAATGGGCTCCGCTTTGCCCAGTGACGTTCTCGGCGACATTGATGGTCGCGGCTTCGCCGGGGATACCGGTTTCGGTCCCATCTGGGGCGCCGGCGTTGGCGTTCCGGTTCTCCGCGAGGACGATGCCGGTCGCACCAGCGGCCACGACGGCCGCCACGGCAGCGGACATGGCTAAAGCCATGCTCGGGGCGAAGCGGCGCACTCTCGGGACGGATTCCTCTTTACGGACTTCCGGTTCCTTGATGCGCGCCGAACCAGCGATGAGCGAATCGAGTTTGTCGTTTCCGCGTTTCTTCCAGTTCATCTGCTTTCCTTTCTGATTTTCTCTTTGGCTTGCTTATAGAGGAGACGAGCGGTGGAAGAGGGGATTCCCGTCAGTTCGACGATCTCTTCCCAGCGGTAGCCAAACACCGCCTTGTAATAGAGAACCATGATCTCTTTCTTGCTTAGAAGCGGCTCCAACTGCTCATAGATCTCACTGACGGAATCCTCGCTTGGGGCATAAGCCTCATCGAAGGATTCGGTCGGGTTCCGTTTGCGGAGGAAGGACAGGGCTAAGTTCCTGGCGATCGAGGCGCAATAGGATTTGAGACCATGCCCACTCGTCAAAGACTCGCGGGCTTCGAGCAGACGGAGGAACGATTCGCTGAGCAAATCGTCGCAGTCATCCTTGTTGTCTACGTAACTGGCAATGATGAAGTACATCAGGTTGCGGTAGGCGTAGTACACCTTGGCGGCCGCTTCTTCGTCCCCGTTGAGGAAAGCTTGGATTTCTTGAAGACTCAAGTCGTTCATACGTTCCTCGTATAATATAACGCGCGAAAGTAGAAAAACTGCTAAAAAAGAAAAAGCGCCCGCATTCGCGAGCGCATTCTCCTATGCGTTTTATTCCTTTTTGAATGTGGCGGACAAAATCGCCCCGATGAGCAAGAACAAGGTGCCCATGATCCAGAGATAAGAGATATAGAACTGGGACAACAAGGCCGAAGAGAAGCACGCCGCGACGAACAGACATCCGCCGAAGATGACCTCAAAAAGGATGACGGTATCCATTTTATGGATCTTGATCAAACAGAAGATCGCGTTCGCCGCGAAAGCGATGGCGATCAAAGTCCTAAAGAGATACACGAAGATGCCGGAAACCGGATTGGCGTATAACGCCATCGCGTCACCGGTGAATAAGGTTCTTCCCTCAATAAAGGTAAAGATCAAACCGAGGAGGCCGGTGATGACAGCCCCGAAGCAGAGGACGATTTTGGATACGATGCGCATGCCTTTCATTGGTTGGCCTCCAAAATCGTATTCACGAGTTCCGCGGACGCGAAGTCGACGATGCAGACGCCGCAGTGGCTGCGGCCTTCTAACAATTCACCAATCTGCGGGTTGATGTATTTGGATACGGATACCGAATAAGAAGGCGGGAATCCGGAACCCTTATAGCCGGAGAAGAAGTTCAACGCGAAGGCATCTTCATCGGCGGTCATATCCAACGTCTTGGAGATTTCGGTCGTCTTCGTTTCGATATTCGGCAATTTGTAGTGGTCTTGGACGAGGATGTTGTTCGGCAGACGGAAAATCGTTTCCTTGACCGGATCGCCGCCGTCTTCCCAACCTTCGTGGCAGGGGGTGCCGACCGTGTTGTTCGCATAACGGGCGAAGAGGACCATCTTCCCACGGCAATCTCCCATCCGGAGATCGAGGTCGAAATCGACCAAGCGGCCTTCGAATGCCGTCTTGACCGCCTCGTCGAATCCATCATGGACCTTGCCCTCATCTTCTCATCGACATAACTATGGACGCCTTTGAGTTTGCCGGAGTCGAGCGAGAGCCTTAAATCAAAGAACCGAACCCCGATGTTCAATTGGGAACGGATATCGAGGTCTTGGCAGCGGCCCGCCACATCGCCGACCGAATAACGGGCGACGGTGTCGTGGGTGCCGGGGATGGTCAGTTGGCGGAGCAAGGTATTCTCGGCGACGTCGGCCATCCAGCTGCTGTTGGGGCCGTCACCTGCGCGTCCCGCGAGACTAGGAAAGAACGCGAGCGATCCCATGACGATCGCCGCGCACCCGAGCGAGGCGGCGAGAATGACCTGCTTTTTCTTCATGGGAACATTATATTGATTCCGTTCATTTTTGAGGATGATTTTTGTAAATTGCGGGGATTTTTCGATTTCTTGCGGAAATATTGCGGTCATATAATCCCCATTTCTTCGCTGTTTTGCTCGTATTTCCGCCTTTCGGTGAGGGTGGGTGTCTAGTCGGCAATAGAAAGAACGAGTAAAATACTCGCGGTATTTTATGAGCGACGAAGTCACAGAGATTCCCCAAACGGGCGAGCCCCCGAAGAAAAAGAAAGCAAAATGGAAGTACTTAGTCTCCATTTTGATCGTCGTCGTTTTGACGGTCGTTTCAATTGTCTTATCCTTGCTCAGCGCCGGTGACGGCAGCGTCGCGGAAGGCGCCAAGATCACTTGGAGCGCTTTGGCGACCGCCAATGTGTGGTGGGTCATTGGTTTATTGGCCCTCGTTTTCGGGATCCATGGCATCGGAGCCCTCATTATTTGGTTCTTCGGTCGCATGTACACGCGCTCGTACCATTATGGAAAAGCCCTCGGAAATGAATTCGTCGGCGCTTTCTATAGTGCGGTTACCCCGTCTTCCAGCGGCGGTCAGGTCATGCAAGTCCTCACGATGAAGAAACAGGGCGTTCCGGTAAGCAACGCCGCATCCATCTTCGTCATGTGGTTCATTCTGTATCAGATCAACCTCATCGTTTTCGATATCGTTGCCATCATCGTCGAATGGAGCAAAATCGTCAGTCTGTCTTCCTTCTCGTTCAAGATCGGCAACGCCAACATCACTTTGTTGCCGCTCATGATCATCGGCTTCTTACTAAATGTCAGCATTCTTGGGCTGCTGTTCTTAATGAGCTACAGCCATCGCATTCATAATTTCATGATGCATCGCGTCGTCAATTTGGGCGCCAAGATGCGGTTGGTCAAGAATCCGGACAAAACGAGAGAGAACCTCCGCGTCCAGATCGAGAACTTCAAAATCGAGTTACGCCGTCTTCTTACGAACATCCCGGCCGCCCTATTAATCAGCGCCTTATTTATGATCATGTTGTTTGTGCGGTTCTCTCTGCCGTATTTCAGCGCGGCGGCTTTCGATGCGGTCGGTGATATATCATTCATTGGAATGATGCATACGGCGTTCTTATCATCCTTCCACGAAATGACCACGGGTCTGTTCCCGATTCCGGGCGCTGCCGGTATCGCCGAAGCGTTATTCCAGCCGATGTTCCGCGATATCATCGGTCCCACCTTCGGTGAAGGCGGTGTCGTCATTCGTGAAGCGGCTGCCAATATGGCGATTTCCCAGATCCTTTGGCGTGCCGCCACCTTCCATATCGTCGTCATCGTGTCCGGCATCATCGCCTCGGTTTACAAAGGTCGGCCGTCCAAAGACTTCGAATATGCCAACCGCAAAGAGTTCCTTACCATCCAGATGGAAACCATGGAGATGCGAAAGCTTTCCGTGGATACCCTCTACGAGACTCGCCAGTTGTCGCGGAAGGAAATCCGCAAACGGGTGAAGTCATCCTCGTCCAAACCGGATAACAAAGAAGCCGACAAACTCGTTCGCAAGATCGAGAAAAAGAAAGGCAAGGGCGGCAAAGAGTGAGAGTCGCCATCTTCAGCGATACATATCCGCCCCAAATCAACGGCGTCGCCGTCAGCGCCCGTAACCTGAGGGATACTTTGGTGGCCCATGGCCATGAGGTTTTGGTCGTCACCCCGAACCCCGAAGGCAAAGGTTTCGATTTCAGCGAGAATATCGTTCGGATTCCTGGTATCCGCATGAAACGATACTACGGCTACATCTTCACCAACTTCTGGAGCCGGAAAGGCATGCAGATCGTTCGCGATTTCAAACCGGAAGTCATCCATATTCAAACGGATGGCCCGGTGGGACAATTCGGTTTTTTAGTCGCTTCGCGTCTAAAAGCCCCGACGGTTTATACCTATCACACGATGATCGAAGACTACGCTTGGTATGTCACCGGCGGTCTGGTCTTGGATCGTGCCGCCCGAAGCGTCGTCCGTAGTTATGTCCGTATGAAGTCCCGTTCGGCCGATGAGTTCATCACCCCGAGCGAGAAGATCAAAGAATATATGCGTTACATCGGGGTCGATGCCTCGTTAAGCGTTATCCCGACCGGCGTCGATTTTGCTAAGTTCGATCCGAAATACATCGATGAAGAGAAGCTGAAATCCATCCAAGATGGATTGAAGATCGATCGCGATGAATTTATCCTTTCTTCGATCGGCCGCATCGCCAAAGAGAAATCGATCGATATGATCCTCCGCGGATTCCGCGTCTTCGTCCAAGCCAATCCGGCGGTGAGAATCCGTTTGTTCATCGTCGGTGGCGGACCGGATCTCAACAACCTCAAAAACCTCGCCGCCAAACTCGATATTTCGAACAAAGTCGTCTTTGTTGGTCCGGTGGACCCCGACGACGTCCAATACTATTACGCCTTATCGGACTGCTTTGTATCCGCTTCAACCAGCGAGACCCAGGGCCTCACTTTCATGGAAGCGTTGGCGGCCCGCGTCCCGTTGCTGACCCGTTATGACGAATCGCTTTCGGGTCTCATCGAGAATGAGAAGAACGGCTATTTCTTCTTCGATGAGCATGAGATGGCGACCCAATTGCTTCGCATCGTCAATCTCGGCTTCGTCAAGCGGTCCGCGCTTATCAATCAAGGTTTGAAAACCTTGGAACCCTATTCTTTAGACAAATTCTATGAATCCATCATCGAGGTATATCGCCGTGCCATCAAAAAGAAGTACTGAGACCATCCGTTCCATCACCCGAAAGAAAGGCAAATACGTCGTCGCGACCGATGCCTGGACTTTGTCGTTGTCTTTGGATGCCTTCAGCGAAACCCCTCTATATGTCGGCAAAGCCATCGGCAGCGCCGAATATTTCCGGTTAAAGCATTTGGCGGATCTCGATGAGCCGTTACGGTATGCGCACGGGTTACTCGCCCGCCGACCCTACAGCGTTCATCTTCTCAAAGAGAAGGTGCTCGCCAAATTCCCCGAATGCGATGACTTAAAAGAAATCGTCTTCATCCTCAAAAAAGAAGGATTATTGGATGATGCCCGTTATGCGGAAGATTATGCCGCATCCAAGGAAGCGGCCCTTTATGGGCCGAACCGCATCCTCGATGCCCTCCGTTATGAGAAAGGCATCGCCCCGGAAGTGTTAGAAGGATTGAAGTTCGAAAGACAAGACAAGCAAGTCGGACGCCTTATGCCATCCCTCGAACGGCGTTATGCCTCGTTGCCGTATCGGGCAAAGCGGCAGAAGATCGAGAAAGCCATCGTCGACCGCGGTTATGACCGCGAGGTGGCCAGAAGGTTTGCGGAGCAAATCGAAGAAGACCCGAAAGCGGTAAGAAAGAGACTCGCCGCCGATTACGCCAAGGCGAAAGCCAGTTATAGCCGCAAATACGAAGGCTATGAATTACGGCAGAGAATCATTCGCTCTTTACTAGGTAAAGGCTATAAAATGGATATGATTGAGGAGGTATTACCCCAATGAGCAAAAGAATCAGCGAATTCACCGATGGTCTCGTGATTGAGACCCAGTTCCTCGTCAGCGGGCTTTCCCGCGGCGTCAAAGCCGACGGCAGCCGTTATCTGAACGTCACATTGCAGGACTCCTCCGGCCAGATCGAAGGCAAGAAATGGGATGTCGTCGATGAGGATTTGAACATCTTGGCTTCCGGAAACGTCGTGTCCGTTTACGGCGAAGTGTATCAATACAAAGACAAACTCCAATTCAAAATCTTCGAGGCGAGACCGGTCGCCTTAGGGGACGTCGACATCGCCCGTTTCGTCAAAGAATGCCCGGTCCCGAAGGAAGAACTCAAAAAGAAAGCGGATGCCTATATCGAATCGATCAAAGATCCCGACCTCAAGAAGATGGTCGTCTATCTCATCGATCAGCACAAAGCCGACTATTATGACTATCCGGCCGCGGTGCGGAATCACCATGCGTTCGCCTCGGGACTCTTATATCATTCGGTCACCATGGCGGACATCGCCGAAGCCCTCTGCAAAATCTATCCGAATCTCAACCGCGATTATCTCATCGCCGGCACCTTGATCCATGACATCGGCAAGATCACCGAGCTCTCCGGCCCGGTGGCGACGAAGTTCACCTTCGAAGGCAGAATGCTCGGCCACATTTCCATCATGCAGGCCGAGGTCCGCGAAGCGGCCCACGCGTTAGGCTTGACGGGCGAGATGCCGATTCTCCTTGAGCATATGGTGTTATCACACCATGGGGTGCCCGAATTCGGCAGCCCGGTCGTCCCGGAAACCCGCGAAGCGATGGTCCTCAATATGATCGATAACCTCGACGCGAAGATGCTGGTGCTCGACAAAGCCCTTGAGGGCGTCGCCCCCGGCGAGTGGAGCCAAAAGATCTACGCGCTTGATGACGCCTTCTACTACAATCCCCTCTATAACAAAAAAGAAGACTAGGAATTCCTAGTCTTTTTTCTTTATCATCTCGCGGATTTCGTCTTTCGAGAACGTGTATTTCTTTTGGCAGAAGTCGCAGACGATTTCGGTTGTTTCCTGTTCCTCCGCGAGTTTGGTTAAGTCGTCTTTTCCGAGACTCATCAAGGCCCGTTCCATCCGTTCGCGGTCGCAGGGGCAATGATATTGGATTTCTCTCTTCTCCAAAATCTCATAATCGAGTCCGTCGAAGATCTTTTCGATGAGGACTTCGGGACGGGGGTCTTTTTCCAAGATGGCCGTGATGTCCCCGAGGACGGAGAGATTCTCTTCGAGGGTGATGATATATGGCTCCCAGACATTCGGCATGAGCTGGAGGAGGAAACCGCCGGCGACTTTGACGGTGACCGTTTCACGGTCATAAAGGACGCCGAGGCCGACGGAAGTCGGGGTTTGCTCCGAGGCGGCGAAGTAATAAGTGAGGTCATCGCCGATCTCGCCGGTCCTTAAATCGATCGTGCTGGCGTAGGGCTCTTTGAGGCCTAAGTCTCTCGTCACGGTCAAAGTCCCTTTGCCGATCGCCTTGCCGATTTTGATGCGGCCATCTTCGTCGGGGGCGATCAAGGCCATCGGATTATCGACATAGCCTTTCACATTACCTTGACTGTCAGAGACGGCGATCAGGCGTTTGAGGGCGCCTTCGCCGCGGACTTGGAGGGTCAGGGAATCCGTCTCGCCTTTGAGGGTGGCGCCCATGAGGGCTGAGGCCGTCAAAAGACGGCCTAAAGCGATCCCGGCGATCGGGGAAAGATTATGGATTTCGGTGGCCTCTTTGACGAGGTCGGTGCTGACGCAGGCGAAGATACGGATCGTATGGTCGCATGCGCTGGCGCGTATCAAATAATCTTTTGGCATATTAGAGGTGTTTCTTGATCGATTCGGCAATAGAGGGGAAGTCGCTCATGGGGATGCCGGAAGGCGGGCATTCGATCTTTAGTCCGTCATGCTCGTCGTAACGCGGGAGCACGTGCACATGGAAGTGCGGGACGGCTTGTCCAGCCGCTTCTTTGGCGTTGGTGAGAATATTCACGCCCTTCGCGCCAAAGGCCGCCATTTCGGCTCTGGCGATCTTCTGAGCCAAACGCATGATGTGGTCGAGGAGTTCTTCCGGGCAATCGAGGACGCTCTCATAGTGTTCCTTCGGGATGATGAGGGCGTGACCTTTGGTCACCTGGGTGATGTCGAGGATGACGATCGCTTTGTCATCTTCGTAGACTTTCGTGCTGGGGATGTCCCCGGCGATGATCTTGCAGAATACGTCGGACATAAGATTCTCCTAGAAAAAGAAAGAGGTGGGCTTGCCACCTCTAACTATAGCATGTTTTTCCTTACTCGAAGAGAGTCGGGAATGTTTTGAGGAAGTACTCGTAGACACTGGTGTCGTGGTAGACGATCGCCATCTTCTCGACGTAG
>CAMYXQ010000021.1 GCA_947303105.1 uncultured Caryophanales bacterium
GTCACCAAACGCAGCGCCAAAGTGGCAATATCGGCGAATGTGTAGCGATTTGTGCGCTTTTTGTATTCATTTAAACGGGCATCCAACTCGCGAACCACATCGAGGATTTCATGAATGTCGGAGGCGAAGTGGCCAATCGAAGAATCCAATGCGTCCAAGTGCTTTCCGACCTCGATCGCGATGTCGAGCTTGCGGTCTTTGGTCACAAACAGCTTTGCTAAGATTGACGCAACCTTTTTGTTTGTGGGGTTGGGCTCATCTTCGCCGAATTCCTTATCTTCATAAGCCCCTTTATGGCAAATGCCCCCATTTTTGTCGGCGAAGGCACTCACCTCTTTGAGGAACTCGCGACCATCGAGGTCATACACCGTCAAAATGGCTTGATAGAGTTTTTGAATCACTTTTTGATTCCCAAATGAGAGATGGTGAATGTCGCGGCCGATGACGGTTTGGTTATTGAAGATGTTTCGGTAATCAAGAGACTTCGGCTCATCAGGAAGCTGATCGGTGATATAAGCCCGGATCAATTCCTGTTCGATGATGGTCTTGGATTCTTGCACGACCATCTCCACCGCTTCATCGGCTTTTTCGGGGCCGAGGAACTGGCTATCGTACTCCTCGAGGAAGCGGCGTCGCTCGCTGGGCAAAATACCATCGAGGCGGGAATGTAAGGAAAGAATGACTTTTTTGGTTATCGAATCATCCTTCAGATTGAAATGGCTTAGGAATTCGATGAACTGGTCGCGCCTCGAAGGATCCTCGTAACGTTCAAGGAAAATTTGATCAAGGAACTCACGCGTCTTGGCTTCGATCACCGACTCATCGGCGATGGATACGGATCCCGGCATGCCAAGGCGGCCGGCGTAAGTCGTCACCAAATACTGGGAGAAGGCATCGAACGTTTGAATGTGGGCGGACGGCATTTCCTTCGCCAAATGCGAATGGTCTTTTTCAAAACGGGCGATGATCCGCTCCTTCATTTCATGGGCGGCGTTGTTGGTGAAGGTTAGAACCAAAAGGGAGGAAGGTGAGACATTCTGATGTTTTACCAATTCGAAAACACGTTCGGTCAAGACTTTAGTCTTGCCGCTCCCTGCGCCCGCCGCGATGAGGATATCACTCTCTGACGGGGCGTGAATCGCGCGATATTGTTCTTCGTTGAATCGCGGCTCACTCATCGCCATCTTCCTCCTCGGTATCCTCGTTAATCGTCAAATCGCTATTGTGGAAATGATCATGGATCGCATCGGCGTACGAAACCTTTTGGAGATTCTTGCGCACATAGCAAATATCCCCATAGCCGCAGAAGGCGCACTGGAGTCTGGAAATATCTTTCGCCTTTAGGTCGCTTGAAGTGGGCGCAATTGGAAATTCGCGACCCAAGATCTTTTCAATCGTGGCCACCATGCTCCGCTTGGCGTCTTCGATTAAGGCGGCGAAGTTATAAACGTGATCGAGGTTTGCGTCACCAACGACCTCGACCTGGTCATGGTCCGCATCGAACCGACCGCCACCGCCGAAGCGTTTGCCACCTTTCTTCCCAACTCCGTTTTTCGTCATGATGGATTGATCCATCGTCGCCCAATAGTCATCGGAATTCGACCAGAGCCCATTCGCTCGCGTTTGCTTTTCAAAAGCGCCCGTTTCGTGCTCTGAGATCTTATCGAAAAGCGTATGCAACGAAGACATATAGACCGTCTGGATGCCAAAACCCATAAACTTGGCACCGTCGAGAATCGATACATTCTTGCCCGCTTCACCCTCTAAGGCATATTGATAGAGCGGTAGCTGCGCGGAACGGCCGAGGAAAACTTGTCTGGCATCAAATTGTTCTTTGCCCGTCTTGTAATCGATGATCGAATAATAGCGTTTCCCGGATGCGCCGTCAGTGCGGATAATTTTGTCGACTTTGCCGCTGAATAAATATTCGGCACCATTTGCGGAGTCGAGGGTAAAAGTCACTTCTTCTTCCGCAGCCTCTGCAATAAAACCTTTAGGTTTTCCGTCGCGAACCGCTTCGACGATTTCCAACAGCCAGGGTTTTGCGATGGTAAGCCAAGCCTTCTCTGTCGACCCAAAAACTTGGCCATCGCTCTTCGCGGCATTCTCGTATTTGACAAGAGCTTTCTGGTATTCGTTCTCGAAATCGTAATCATCTTCGTAGATGCGTTCGAACAGGCAATGGGCGAATGTTCCGAACCATCTGGCGTGATAGTCGTCGTCTTTCAAAGGCAGGACCTTTTTCATCAAGTAGGCATAGGGGCAAAGAATATAGGATTCCAAATCGGTGACGGACCAATTGTGTTTGTCGGTGAGGAACGACTGGCTGATGGAAACGACGTTGGGATCATAGCTGCGATAATCGCCCACCGGAGAATTCACCAGTAGCCGGTCATAATTGAGAGCGTTCGCAAAGGCAGAAGCCTCTTTCGTATAAACACCTTCCAAATCATTATCGACACGGATGACATCTTTCTTCGGATCCCACTTAAAATCTTTCATCAAAGGCGAGTCATAGATTTTATCTTTCAAATGTTGGCGGACACGGGACAACATGGCGATATTCCCATACCGGATGAAGTTTGCCTTCAAAATGCGGTCAATTTCAGTCTTTTGATAACTGGTATTGGCCGAAATCTTCTGCAATTCCGCGTCGGAAAAAACGTTTTTGTCGCTGAAGACACGATAGAAGACGTCGTACTGGAAGTTCGTTACGAAATACTCTTTGCTCGGGTCAAAGCGGATTTTGTTGCTGACCAAAACGCCGCGATCTCCGACAAGTTTTCTGTCAATTTGATCATCCAAAATCTCCAAAAGATTGGAGTATCCGGCATCGAATGGCAAATCGGTTAAACCATAAGTTTCAACAAGTTCTTTCAAATGCAAAAGATCTGGATTTGTTTCCTCTTCTTCGAAGAGAAATGATTTGCTTTTATGAATTGAGCGGATTTTGTCACGAATCACCTGCTTTGTGATCAATTTAGTCGAAGATGGGTAAATCAGGGGGATTTTGAATAATGAACTGACAAAATTAAGATAGAAACAATCACTATCATCGGAAATCAAAATCACGATGTCTTTCGCGCTATTTGGCTGTTCAATTAACCGCTTACGAATTTCGGAAAGTATCGATACGCACTGGTAGATTTTGTTTGGATAAGAAAGAATTCTCGGATGGTGTTCCTCGTTATGAATTTCTTTTGCTCCAAAATCGGAAAAATGACAATGACTAAATGGAATATTTTTCCGTTTGAGGAATTCCATCAGTTCACAATCTGCCTCTGACTCGAAAAGAACGACCGAATGGAGTCTGACTTCGCGTTCACCATATGGATCTTTCGCCAAATAGCCATTCGCGAGAAGCTTCTCGTACAGTGAGTTCAGTTCATCGTTCTTTTCGTGGTCGGCAATCTGCAATAGAGAAAGAATCTTCTTCGCGTTGCTGTAACTGAATTTTTCTTTGAGCAAGAACGGAATCGGATCCTTCTCATAAGTGAATGAGAGTTTCCGAATCAGATCATCTTTGGAAATAATCTTGATGTCCTGTGCTGGATTTTCGTTCTTGTAGCGGAAAAGGAGCGGGTGATAAGCCCGATCAGCGACTAGAAGGACTTTCCCTGCTCCGATTTCTGACATTCGTTACTCGATTGGTTTATATGCCCTCGTGGCATCCACCGCATTCCGCCAGCCCTTGTAAAGCTTTTTGGCTTGGTTCGGATCCATTTTCGGGAAGAAACACTTCGCGGCGCTATGGTTGGCGCTGATTTCCGAAAGGCTCTTCCAGAAGCCGCAACCAAGACCGGCCAAATAGCCGGCGCCTAACGCGGTCGTCTCAACGCACTTGGGCACGCGCACTTCGCACTGGAGGATATCGCTCTGGAATTGGAGAAGCATATTGTTTTGGCTCGCTCCACCATCGACTTTGAGGACATTCAAATCCAAATGGGCATCCCTTTCCATCGTGTCGATGACGTCCTTGGACTGATAGGCGATGGAATAGAGGGCAGCCCGGGTGATGTTGTGGCGGTCGGCGCCTCTGGTCAGACCGAAGATGGCCCCACGGGCATCGTCATCCCAATATGGGGTTCCAAGGCCGACGAAAGCGGGGACAAAATAGACGCCTGCGGTGTCGGGCCGCTTCTCGGCGTACATCTCCGAATCGGAGGAATCCTCGATCCATCTGGTCTGGTCGCGGATCCACTGGATGACCGCTCCGCCAATGAAGACGGAACCTTCCAAAGCATAGGTAGTTTCCCCGTTCAAACGCCACGCAACGGTCGTAAGGAGGCCGTTTTTGCTGCGAATTGGCGATTTTCCGGTGTTCATGAGCATGAAGCAGCCAGTGCCGTAAGTGTTTTTGCTTTCCCCTTCGCGGAAGCAGCACTGCCCGAACAAAGCGGACTGTTGGTCGCCCGCCACGCCCCAGACATGGATGCCGCTCTTGAAGAAAGACGCTTCACCGTAATCGGCGGCGTTATCCTTGACTTCCGGGAGCATCGCAGCCGGAACGTTCCAAAGTTTCAAAAGTTCTTTGTCCCACCGCATTTCGAAGATGTTAAAGAGCATCGTGCGGGAAGCGTTGGACACATCGGTCATATGGCTCTTGCCATTCGTCAGTTTATACACCAGCCAGCTATCAATCGTGCCGAAGGCAAGTTCTCCATCCTCGGCGCGTTTTTGGGCACCCTTGACATGATCAAGGATGAAACGGATCTTCGACGCGCTGAAATACGGATTGAGTCGGAGGCCGGTCCGTTTGGCGATGAAATCAGTATGTTCGGCCATTCGGTCGCAGATCTTTTGGGTCTGCTTTGATTGCCAAACGATCGCATTATGGATCGCCCGACCGGTTTTCTTTTCCCAGACAATCGTCGTTTCGCGTTGATTGGTGATGCCGATGCCAGCGACCTCATCCATGGACGCGCCGCTGACGATAAGAAGTTCGTTGATGACATCAACGACGGAAATCCAAATCTTGTCGGGATCCTGTTCGACCCATCCGGGTTTCGGATAGAGGCATTCCACCGGGCGCTGAGCCTTGAAGACTTCTTCGCCTTTGCTGTTGATCAAAATGGCACGGGTGGAAGTCGTGCCCTGATCGATGGACATGATGTATTTTTTCATGGCCCCATTATAGCCCAATACGCAGGTGAACGGCTAGGCGAAAAAGAAAAGCGGCCCTTTTTAAGGACCGCCTCGGTTTTTCTACTTCTTTCTGGAAGCCAGGAAGGTTTCGATCTGATCGGGGTCTTTGATGATGTCTTTCGTCAGGACCTCGCAGCCGGTTTCGGTGATGAGCAGATCGTCCTCGATGCGGATGCCGATGCCGCGATCTTCCATGTAAAGTCCCGGCTCATCGGAAATGATCATGCCCGCTTCGAGCGGCAAATCGTTGTAGCTGCGATCGACCGGAGTGAGGTACGGATCATGGGTATCCAAGCCGATCAAATGGGACACGCTGTGGAAGAAATACTCGGATATGTCCTCTTTATTCTTCAAAAATCCGGCTTTGACACATTCTTCCGCCAGGTAGTTGGTGGTGATGCGATTCAACTCGCGGATGGTGATTCCCGGCTTGGCATAACGGGCCACGAGTTCGTTGCAGCGCAAGACGATTTCATAAGCGGTCCGCTGTTCCGGGGAATAGCGGCCATTGGCGGGAACGGTGCGAGTGACGTCGGCGTTGTAATAGTGATACCGGGCGCCAAGATCCATCAAGACGAGATCGTTCGGACCGACAACGCCTAATGGCGTCGGATAATGCAAGCAAGTCGCGTGGATGCCGCTGGCCATGATGGTTGGGAAGGCCAAACCTTGATATTGATTATCGTCGTTGACGGCGTGGAGGAACTCGTCAGCGAGCTCAAATTCGCGGATGTCGGGGCGGAGGATGTTCCAGGTCGACATCAGCGCGTTTTTGGTCGTGGTGATGGCGGCGCGCATCTCGGCGATTTCGTGGACCGATTTATGGAGTCGGAGCTGGGTGATCGCCGGATAGATGTCCATGATTTGGATGTGGGGATAACGACGGAGAATATCCTCTTTGTAGATGCGGGTCGAGGTCGCGTCATCGATTTTGATTTCGCGGTCCAAATCGAGGTATAAAGTGGACAAGTCGCCATATTCTCGCATATTCGGATCAAGCAGAGTGTTGATTTTTCCTTGGAGGGAAGTCGTCAGCAACACGTTGCGGATGCCAGAGGTTCCCGCTGCCTGTTCCGGGGTCAGGCGCTTGCCATACCAACGTTCTTTTTTGCGGTCGAACGGAAGAACGAACAAATACTCTTTTTCCTCACCTTCGTTCTTGATGAGCATTAAGACGCTGCCCTGTTGATCGATGCCGGTCAGGTAATAGAAGTTGCGGTTGATCTCAAAAGGAGCCTCCTCGTCGGCGCTGGCGATTTTGGCGACGCCGCCGAATAGCAACGCGGCGCTATGTTCCTCCATCATCCCGAATAGACGGTGCCGTCTCGCGGCATATTCATTTGCTTGAATCATGATCGATCCTCCTTAGCAATGTGACTGATTTGGTTGAGGTGATTTCCTCAGGGAGCCGCTTTTCCAGAAAGCGCTCCATAATTCTAGCATCCCCGGAGCAGGTGAGGAGAATTTTCTCCTCATAAAGCGTGTTTTCGATCTCGAAGCCCATTGTCTTGGCCGCATAACGGATCGGTTCCAACGCGTTATACTCCACCGCCATTTCGACGCGGATGCCCTCATATTGTTCGTATAGTTCGGCGCTTTCGATAATATCCTCCGCCGCCTCGCGGTACGTCCTTGTGAGGCGTGGGAGACCGAGTTTCGTCCCACCGAAATAACGGACGACGATGAGGGAGACATAATCGAGATCCCGATAACGGAGGGCAGATAGAATCTGCAACCCCGCCGAGTGCGACGGTTCGCCGTCATCGCCCATCTTCTCGATGGCCCCGATGCGGGCCCCATAACAATAATGGGCGGCCTTCGGATACCGCTCGCTGACTTCGTTTATGGTGCGATCGAAGTCCTCGGGGGTAAGGCACGGCGAGAGAACCGCAATGAAACGCGAGGATAAAACCTCGCGCTCCAAAGTCAGTTCAGAACGGATCGTTTTGCTCATGCCGGGATGGCGGAAGCGACGTCCGCATAAGAGAAGCCACTACGGAAGGCACACGGATAGTCGACACCGGTGCTCGTATAGTAGTTACGATTGACCATGTAGTCATACATGACAGCATCGTAGAAGTAAGCGATCAACCGATTGAGATCGGCCGAATTGGTCGCCATTTCGGTCTGCATCTCGTTGAAGAGGTAACGAGCGTTGCTGCGAACGGTCGCATCCGTCGAAGCGAGTTTGCGGAGGCCGAAGTTCTCGGTCAAGGAGAGCAGGGTGTTCAAACCGTTGATCGCGGTGACGCTGCTCGCGGCCGGGAAGGCGGTGAAACCATAGTTATCCAACGCGGACTGGGCGTGGTTCTCGCTCATACGCGTAGCGCTGCTGCCCGGGTCGGTGAGCGGGTTGATGCCGTTATTGAAGTATTGGGTATTGTCATCAGCGTAGGCGATGGTCGCTTCGAAGAAGTCTTTGAACATGCCATCGGTGATGCCGACGCCGAAGAGGGTGTCACTGGCATCGAAGAGCTTGGTGATGGTGTAGTCGGAGCCGTCCTTCAAATGGGCCAAAGCCTCGACTTTGTTGTGATATTCGCCGAATCCAACGCTGCCGATTGAGTCGTTGAGGATGAGCTCAACGGATTCGACCGGAGCGAGGTTATCGGTGAACCACTGGCCTTCGATATCCGAGTCGAAGTTCGCGTCTTCGAAGATGTCGCCGATGTTCTCGTAGACCGCGAATTCGTCGGTCGGATCGGCAAAGTAACGGGCGAGTTCCAATTCGTAGTCCACCATTTCGTGGCGATAGGTGAAGAAAAGGAGGTTACAGAACGTGACATCGCGCGCTTCGTAGGTGCCGTTCGCGGACACCGCGCCATCGAGGTAGCGCATGGTGAAGAAGCCATTCGGGTCATTGAGGAAGGCCATCAAGGGACCGAAGACCTGAGCGAGGGTATTGGTGGAAACCGGATCGCCGGCATGGATGTCGGGATAGCTTCCGCCGCCGAGGGTGTAAAGGAAGTCGAGGAAGGCGGTCAAGGAATCGACGCCGCCATCGTCTTCATAATAGCCAGCCTGATCGAGGAAGTATTCCATCGTGTCGATGCTGACGGCAAAGTCGTCAACGTTCGCGCCATTCGCTTTGAGGCGGAATGCGCGGGCGTTATCGAGATCGAAAGTGATGCCAGGGCCACCGGCAACGGCGGTATAGGCGCTATAGGTGGCGCCATCGTAGCTGACGCTGACTTCATAACTGACGGGGTTATCGAGGTACAGGGTGCGGAATAAGCCCGGCACGCCTAGGACGGAGCTGTCATAGAGATCCGTTCCTCCGGAAAGCGAGAGGCGATAAGTCGTATAATCGTCGAATTCGATCTCATTCTGGAAGAGGTCGACCATTTCGTATGGGACCATTTCTTTGATGACATCGAGTTTGGACAAGGCCTTGAGGAGGCTGGAGAGGGAGGCCGGCGGCATCGACTCGAAGTCCATCGAGCTGGAATCGAGGTGCAAACCGGTCGAATCGATGAAGCCGAGGGACTGGGCGACTTTCATGAAACCGGCGCCATTGCCGTCATCGGTGAGGTTATAGATTTCAAGCAGCCAGTTGCCCGCGTGATCGCTGGCGAGCGTGCCAGCGTTGAAGGCGCTGATGTAGCCGCTGAGTTTTTCGCCGGCATCGGCATAATCGACATCGAACTTGTTGTTGTAGTTACGGTCGCTGAGGGTGGCTTCTTCAAGGATCAAGCCATAGGCTTGTTCGAAGACCGTGTGCGCGTTCTTCCACGAAGCGGTCCCGTAAGTGCGGGTTCCGAATTCATCCCAAACGCCGCCGAGATGGAGGACATAAGAGGATTGGATCGTCGATAAGAAGTCACGCAAGAAGAGGATGGTATCGTCGTCGAACGAGGCATGTTCAATGTCATTGAAGAGGGTTTCGTTCTCATTGACCATGACCGCGGCTTCAGCGAGGATTTCGATTTGCGCGTCATCCATGTACGCCTCGTAATTCGCGTTGGCGTTCGTCATCGGGAGCATGCCCGCGTTTCCGAGCCAGTACATGTAATACGGGTTGGCGTTTTCCATGACGATCGGCATCGAGCCGAATTCTTCGTCGAACATCTTGGCGATCGGGTTCACAAAAGTATCCGAGAGCAAGGGGTTCGGACAGAGTTCTTTGCCGAAGAGGGCGATCTGATAGGCGGTCATCGTCTCGACGTTGCCGCTGTTGAGGGCGGCATAAGCCGCTTCATCCGTCTGGATCTTGTCGATCAGGCTACGGAAGGAATGGCTGTCGCCGACGAAGACATCGAGGTTCGGCTCATCGGTGCATAGATCGGTCGCGGAGAGGGCCGGGAAGAGCTCGGCGACATAGTAGCGGACTTTGCTTTCCGCGTCGGTATAGAGCGAAGCTCTCTGGTCTTTCGGGTTGTTGGCGTAGAAATAGCTGTCATCGAGGCCCGTCGAGTTGAAGATGCGCACCATGACGGCAGAGAAGAAGGTCTCCGTCTGCGAGCTGCCCGAGGGGATGCTATTGGTGACGTGACTCATCGCCATGCGCTGGAGGAGGTCGGTGGAATAGATCTTGTCGAGGTCGGCGAGATCGGAAATGGTGAGGTCGGCCGAGCCGGTATCCATGATTAGATAGGACAATGTATCGATTTCATCGTCGCCATAAGGTTGCTGAGTGATGCCCTGGCCCATGTAGTAGTAGTTCGGGTCAACGGCGGTCACGCCGATGGAGGCGCTGGCCGAATCGAGGGCGTCTTTGACCTTATCCGGCAAGGCGCGATAGAGCAATTTGCTGTCGTTGACGGCGCTTAAGACATCGCGGAAAGCAAGGCGTTTGGCTTCGGCTTCGTTGGCCGGAAGCGGCTGGTTATATTCATCGCGGAACATCGTCGAAACATCGAGATCGTTGAGATCGATATCGAGGTTGCGGAACGCATCCACCGCATCCGCGAGCCGGTTGACTTCTTGGACCCACGGACCATTGGAGGCAAGACGGGTCGAACCCGGAAGTTTGGCCTGGGTGATATTCAAGCCCTCGGTGCACACGGCGCGCACATAGAGGCGGATGTTGGCCAAGGTGGTCGGATCGGAAGAGGGACCGTATAACTGGCTCGAATCAATCATCGAAACGATGATGCTTTCGAAGCTGGTGAGGCCGGTCGCTCCGTCAGGCAACGTATTGAAAATGTAAGAGGTGGCAAAGCCACGGAGGAACGGATCGACGAGATAATGGCCGGAAACCGAGGTTAGATCGAGGTTCGAGGCATCGATCAGACCACTGCTGTTCAAGATACCGTAAGAGGGGTCGGTGACCGCGTCGACGACATCGGCGAAACGGGCGAAATCATCGCGGAGCACGGTGGTGCGATCGCCATTGTCCCAGGCATCCCAGATGAAGTCGAGGTTCGCTGCGCCATGGGTGCCTTCGCCGAGATCGATGCCGCCGTCGATGAGGCTATCGACGATTTGTTCGAAGAGGTGATAGGAAAGGGTGCGGCCGATGCTGCGCGAATAGGACAGTTTGTTGAGCAAACCGCCGAAATGCTTTGCATCGATCGTATCGAGGCTGATGGTTCCGCCGAGGCCGGCTTCGCCGACGACGAGCTGGATGTTCGCGCCGCCTATCGAGACGCCGTTCGTGAGG
>CAMYXQ010000022.1 GCA_947303105.1 uncultured Caryophanales bacterium
CCCATGAATGCATGCGTGAAAGGCATGTGAGTTAAGCCGCTTCTCCAACAGGCCAGGGATGGCGCTCAGCATAGGATTCGAACCTACAACCGATCGGTTAACAGCCGATTGCTCTGCCGTTGAGCTAGCTGAGCACCAGATGCGCAAAATGCGCAAAAAGTATTCTACGCAAGGGGGTTACCCTTTGCAAGAACTACCGAAGTTTCAGGCAATCTTTTTCTCGATGGAAGCGAAAAGGTCGCCGATGGTCTGGAACGAAGCGAGTTCGCTCGTCTCAAACTGGATGTTATAGGTTTCTTCGAGGTCAAGGCAAAGTTCGACGACATCAAGGCTATCAAGACCAAGGTCTTTAAGGCCTTTGGAATCGTCTAATGACTCGACGCCGAGCCGTTCGGCGAATGTCTTGCGGATCTCTTCAATTTTGGACATAAGGAAAACCTCCGCGCATATTATAAGGGTTTCAACGGAAATTGGAAAAAGAAAAGGCCATTCGGCCCTTTCTCTTGTCATGCATTCAGACTGTTGATGGTGTTGTTGTAGCGGGTGCTCACTTCAGCCACTTCGTTGGTGAAGATGCTTTTGACGGTCACCGAGATCGCCCCAAAGACGATCAGGGTGAGGATCATGCCCAGCAACGTTGCTTTGAATTCGGACATATGTCCCTCCTTTCTTTGTTCAATATAGATAGCCGATGACGGCTGATCTGGTGACGGTGATGACCATCGGCTCCTTGCTGATAATCAAGGACTGGTATTCCCGATAGATTTTGAAGCGAAATGTGTCGCCAAAGGCGACGGGACCATTGTTGAGCGATTCAATCGTCGCTCCCGCCTCTTCGGAAACAAATTGGGTGATGGAATCCGTAATGCCTCTTTGAAGGGCGATCTGATAGGCCGCGGTCACCGCGACCGAATCGAGCCGGGTGTAAATCGCATTCACCGCGCATAAATCTCCGGCGTAGGCGACGACGACCATCACGAAAAACAACGTGAGCAAAAAACCGAGTTTAGATGCCATTGGTCAACTCCCTCATCAAGACGACGATGCCGGCCAAAATCATGACCATTGTGACCCCGCTGCCGATCATCGGCAAAAAGCATAGGGTATTCAGCGATGAGACCCGGCGTTCGCGGTCGATTTTCCGTTTTTCATCGCTCAATGTATCGAATGATTTCTGAAATTGAGTGATATAAGCGCCCGTTCCGCCTTGTTCCGCAATCAGATAAAGACTCACCAAAACTTCTTTGACCATCAGAGATGGGAATCCCTCGGCGAAACGCACATACGGCGAAACGGTTTTATCCCCATCGATCCGTTCCAAAAGCTCCTTGAGCCGCTCGTCCATGGCCGGGCTCGCATAAGCCCGAATCCGTTCCAAGGAAGAATAGACCGGGATCCCGTCCTGGAGATAGACACTGAGATAACCGAATAGACGGACGAACTCGGTTTCCAAATTGATTTCCGCCTTGTTTTTGTTCTTAAAGAACATCCCAAGGAGCATATAGTCCCCAATCGGAATGACGGCAACGAACGCCAAACAGAGATAAATTGATAACTTTTGGAAATAGAGAAAAACTGCAAGGCCGACGATGAAGGCGTCCAACGCCCCAATGATGAGCCAAACCTTCTTTGGTTCCGCTCCAGCAGCTGTAAGACGCTCATTAATGGATAGTCTCTTTGTTTTACTTTTCTTCATGACGGAACCTCACTTGGAATGGAAGACCGGTATAAACGCGAGAAAAGATGAAAAACGAAGCCAATGCGATGGCGAAGAAAGAAACGCCGATGATTCGAAACGCTTTGCTATGAAGCATGGTTTCGTAATAACCCGATAAACCATAACGGAGAAACCCGATGATAAAGGCGCTCATAGCCCAAAATATCGCGAATTGTGCCAAAACTTTACGACTATCTTTCCGCATCTTCCGGGTATGCTCCTCGTCCCTGGTTATCTCTTTTAGCAATGGGTCGGCAACAGTCAAACAATCACCGCCTTGTTCGGAATAGATGGAATATACCGATAGGAACATCGGGTAAAACGGGGCATCGAAATAACTTGCGAGGTATTCGATTCTTTCCTGGGCGGACATCGTATCGATTCGCGCAGTGATTTCTTTGAAAGTGGGATCCGAAACCCCTTCGCAAGCGGCGGCATAAGCCGTCTCACCACTGTTTGTGATAGAAAGAGAAACAATGAAGTTGTTTACGAAACGATAAGCCTGATGGATGATGGCCGCTTTTCGCTGATAACGAGTGAAGGCAGGAGCGATGAGAAAGACGGTCGAAAGAAGGAAAACTCCTGCCACCGCCAATCCAATGTATAAATCATCTAAAACAAGGTAGGCCAATCCACCAGCGACCAACGAAACCGCCATTGCGATCAGACGATTTTTCATCTTGCTTCCTCCCTCTCGTACAGTTTTTGCATTTTGCCCGTCGCCCGATCGATTCGACCGATGGAGCGGATGTATCGGCGAACCTTCCCTTCATGGAGATCCTTTTCCAGATAAACAAAAAGTCCGAAATGTTCCTCGACGTCATGGACTAGGGCATCCAAATACAGTTTTTGCGGGGAAAGCATAGCCAAACGCCCCATTCGTTCCGGCATGCTGAACAAATCGCGGGAATGAATGGAGGAAATAATGGGGTGCCCGGACATCGCACTGGTGATGACATCCAGCATTTCGGCGCCCCTTGCCTCGGCGATAACGATATAATCAGGGTTATTTCGGAGAGAGTTTTTGATTAGAGAGGCAAAAGAAGCTTGTGGAATCGATTCGTTCGCAATCCAAGTGGTCAAATCGATCTCTGGATTGGCAATCATATCTAGTTCTTCCACGTTATCGATCACTATGACGCGGGTCGCAGGGGTCATTCGCAACAAAAGCCACTTCTCCAACTCGGTTTTCCCCGTTCCGGTCTTGCCACCGACCACAATACTTTCCTGTTTTGCTAAGGCGCTGAGCAAAAGTTGTTCTGAATTACCACCAAAAAAGTCTTTATTATCGTCAATTGAACAATTGGGGGAGGCTAAGCGAAGCGAGAACGTGTAAGTCTTCTCGTTCTTAAACCGAGCAAGACTCTGATAGACCGCATTCAGGCGGTAACGGCCAAAGCTGACGTCCAAAATTGGGGAGGAATAGGAGAACTGCCGCTCGGTCAGATTGGCTAACTGACGGAGAAAGTCTCCAACCTCCCTCGGTGTGACTTCGATCGAAGAAGCCGCCCGACCATGAGCGTTCGTAACATAATGAACCTTCTCACCATTAAAGGAGACGTCAGTGAGACCCGGTGTTTGTAACAGTTCGCTGAGGAACGACGATTCGATAAAACTAGATGGATTAATCGCCATAAGAATCCCCCTGTCTTAAGATGAAAGTTGCCGTGTTTTCGTAATATCCATATCGGAGAACCGGGCAACGAAAATTCATGCGAATCCCGGTTGGTTTTGCCAATTCTTCAATATTTTCTGCCGAAAATGCATCGAAATAGTAAAAATCTAGCTCAGGTTCCTGGTTCTTCGTAAGGTAACGGGAAAGATTCTCTTCAAAGTACAGTGACGCCCTATTGGCAAACTCCGCCCCATCAAAATACGGACGATCCAACTCGTTCCCAAGCGAGTCCAAACTCACGACGGAACATTCAGCCGCTCCTTTCCCGAACGCAGCGAAGGTCCTACTGATACCGGAATAGGCGAACGAATAGGAAAAAATGCTGTTCGTGAAGATAAAAAGGACGGCCACGACGAAAAGATTCAGCATCTAATGTACCTCAACGCACCATCTAGCGTTTTGACAGCTGCCGATAAAGGGGGCGGCGGGCTCCAAATCAAACTCAAAATAGTAATAGGATAGATCTCCGGACTCCGAATTCTCGAATCGGAAGTGATAGGTCGGATAAGCGCCTCCAAGGACGGGCAAACGGACCTCATTGCTGCTAGAAATGGGTCCATTTCCGAGGTCAAAGTTTGTCACTGTAGGCGATAGGATCGGACGATACTTTTCATCACTTCTTTTTTGCCAAGAAAGTGGGATACGTATCGAATCTTTTTGATGAATTGCCCCATTTCCAACATAGGGGTCAAAATCAAGATAATTATCCCCAAATACGGTTAGAAATAACGTCGATGATTCTGGTGTTCGTTTTTGCTTGTTCTGATAGTTATAAAAATCAAAGATCATCTCCTCTAAGGGGACGATATTATCCGATGAACACTCGTATTTTTGCTTCAATCCGGTGGTCGAAACCGTATCGGTGTAAGTTTCCCAGGTACCATAAGGGTTCAAATAGGCATATGTATTGCCATAAATCATCGGGCTCTCAAGCAAATTCCAGCCACTTTGTGGTAAAACACGCCCTACTTTGAAGTTTCTGGAGACCACCGTTTCCTG
This sequence comes from uncultured Caryophanales bacterium, assembly GCA_947303105.1. Taxonomy (GTDB): domain Bacteria; phylum Bacillota_I; class Bacilli_A; order RFN20; family CAG-826; genus UBA4951. The sequence continues at coordinate 4,392 of CAMYXQ010000022.1, forward strand.
ACCAGTCAAGATGTTGTAATCAAACATGATCAAAGTGTTCCATTCGGCGACATATTGTCCTGGAACGTATAGGTTGAACTCTTGAATTTGACCGGCCGAGCCGGAATAAGCTTTGTATTCATATGGAAAATAGGCCTTGTTGAATGTCTTGGTCCCGAACGTATAGGAATTTGGCGCTAAACTGCTTTGCCACCCAACCGTCAGGTAGTGCGCCCCCGCTTCCCAGTTCTGAAAATGGATATCCACCGTATAGGGCTGACCTTGAAACGCTGGACGCACCAAAACATCGCAATAGGCCCCAGCGCCAGTTAATCCAGAGATGTTTTTCCGGGGTGGAACGTTACTGCATAAAGTTGTCAATAATAAAGCGGATGCAAGTCGCTTGAAGTCCAGTATTGGCATCATAGTTACGCGTAGAATTTCTCATCGATTTTCCGCAAGGTGTTGCCGTAAAGACGCAAGTATTCCTTTTCCTGCCGGACAAACCCCAACCACCAAAACGGAAAATGACGGCCCCGTTCCAATACCTGGCAGACGAAAATTCGCGATTCGACTTCATTTAACTCGAGGTAAAAATCCACCAGTTCACGCAAAAACCGGGATTCTCTGGTGTTTTTATAGCCAAGCCAATCGTAATCCAAATCGAAAATATGGGTGTCTGGGCTCATTCCTAGGGCCAAAAGAGAGCGACGATAACGTCTTCTTAGGGTTTTCGAGCGATCAGAAACCGTTTTAGCCACTTCTGGGGGATCGATGTTCATTCCACTGCTCCTTTCACCAATGAATAGACAAGTGGGAGGCATTTTTTACATATTATTTTTCGCAAAACGAAAACTCGTGTTCCGAAATCGGCCAATCCCTCTATAATGGAAGCATGATTATTCTGATCGGTGCCTCTGCCAGCGGAAAGACCGAAGCGGCGAAGATGCTCGGAAAGCTTTTCGGCGTAAAGAAGGTCGTCACGACCACGACACGGGCCATGCGCGTCGGTGAAACCGACGGTGTGGATTATTTCTTCGTGAGTCAGGAAGAATTCGCCCGTCGGAAAAAAGCCCACCGCTTCGCCGAAACGGCCGTCTATTCCGGAAACCACTACGGCACCGGGCTCGATCAAATCGGTTCGGAAAAAGTCCTTATCGTTGAACCGCAAGGCTACAAGAACTTCCGCAAACTCAACGATCCGACCATCATCTCTTTCTTTATCGATGTGCCAGAATCCTTGCGTGGTGAGCGTATGCGCCTACGTGGGGATAAAGAGGAGAATATCGCCCATCGCCTCTCCACCGACCGCGTCGACTTCGACCGCGCCAATATCGGCCCGGTTGACTTTGTCATCGACGGGCAAAAGAAAACCGTGGAACAGATCGCCACGGAAATCTACGAGTTATATCAAAAGACCTTAAAGGAACGAATCACTCCGCAGGGATGATCTTATCCCGCTTATTTCTCCGGCGCGAATGGTGATAGACCACCGCGCTGATGACATGGTAATCACGGACCTCGTTAACTACGAGATCAATTTTATCGAAGATCAGGCGATCACCGACTTTGGCAAAGCGGCCGAGCTTGTCGTTGATCCAACCGGAAAGGGTGCTGTAGTCTTCATCGATTCGGTCTTCGTCCAAGCCGAAACGCTCGAAGAAATCATCGATATTCATCTCGCCGCGGGCCATATAGGCGTTCTTTTTGCCGGGGATCGGCGCGATATCCGCGGTGATTTTGTCTTCTTCGTCCCACATATCGCCGACGAGCTCCTCTAAGATGTCTTCCATCGTGAGGATACCTTCTGTGCCGCCGAATTCGTCGCGGACAAGGGCGATGTGGCTCTTGGTCTTTTTCATCGTCGCGAGGGCGGAGGAAATTTCCATCGTGCGCGGGACGGAAACAATCGGGAGGATAAGTTCGCTCAAATCGGGCTTTTGGCCGCTGACGAGGACGCGAAGCAACGTCTTGGCCTGGAGATAACCTTCGATGTGGTCGAGGTCGCCGCGGCAGACGGGGATGCGGCTATGGACGAAGGCGTTCTTCTGCTTGCAGAAGTCTTCGAAAGAATCCTCAAGGTCATAGGCAAAGATCTTGACGCGGGGAGTCATGATCTCGAAGCAGCTGGTTTCTTTGAAATCGATGGAGTTATGGAGGAGCTCCTGCTGGTCTTCATCGATAATGCCTTCTTCGCGGATCTCATCGACCATCGCTTCGAGTTCTTCATCAGAGGCCAGCTCGCTTTGCGGGCCGGTCTTTTCGATGAGGGGAGAGACCATCTTCTTGCTGAGCCAGTTCACCGGGAAGACGAACGGGAAGAAAAGGATGCCGCTGACTTTCATGAAACCGACGAAGAGTTTGGCGAATTTATTGGGGTTCCTCATGGCGATTGCCTTTGGCAATATCTCGCCGAGAATGAGGATGGCGACGATGATGACCGCCGAGGCGATGAATTCGACCCAGCGGTCGGCGACCACGCCGTCCAAAATAGCATGGCCAAGGATGACGGCCAAAGAGGAGGCGAAGACGTTGACGAAGTCATTCCCGAAGAGAATGGTCGCGATCGTCTTATCATAGTCCCCGGCGAGTTTAAAGGCCCTCTCCGCCCGTTTGGAGCCGCCATGGGCTTCCCGCTCGAGACGAAGACGATTCGCGGCGCTATAAGCCATATCGCAGGCGTTGTAGCAGAAACATAACGCCAGCAAGAGGACGAGGACGCCTAGATATACCCATTGGAGCGCGCTCATTCGTCGTCCTCCTCCGGCAAGGCGATGACTTCGTCGATGTCACCGACCAGCTCTTCCAAAACATCCTCCATCGTCACAAGACCGAGGATTTCTTCTTTTTGCATGACCAAAGCGACCTGGGTTTTGTGGAGGCGGAAGCCATCCACCAAATCCCCGAGTTTCGTCCGCGGCGAAATGATGTAGGGCTTCTCCACGAAACGGAAGAAGTTGGCTTTGGGGTTATTGAGGTATTCGGCTAAGAAACTCTTAACCATCAAGAAACCGATGATGCGGTTCTTTTTCTGATAATAGATGGGGATTCGCGAATAGGTCGTCCCGCAGATTTTCTCGATGAGGGTCGCGTTGTCGAGCCCTTTCGCATCGATGGCGAACATCCGGTATTTCGGGGTCAATACCTCTTTTACAGAGGTATCGCTCCACTCGATCGAAGCCTGGATGATCTCGCTTTCATTTTTCTCCAAGAGACCGGCATCCTCATTCTGCTCGATGACGGAGGCGAAGTCCTCTTCGGTGAAGGCGGGTTCTTTCTTCTTGGGGAAGATCTTCTGGAACAGCAAAGAAATGCCGCGCAAGACGATCGTGAACGGCCAGAGGAGGAAGTAGAAGACGATGAGGGGATAGACCGAGAACCGAGCGAAACGATTCGGGATCTTCGAAGCGATCTGCTTCGGCAACGTCTCACCGAACAAATAGACGAAGATGGTGAGGATGATGGATGCGATGAGGGAATTGAGGCCGGGTTCCAAAGGAACGGTCAATAAGAACAGGTTGGTGAATAAGACAGACAACCCTGTGTTGACGACGGTGTTGCCGATGAGGATGGCGTTCAAAGCCCGGTCGAACCGGTCATGGAGCCAGAGAACGGAACGGGCCATCCGCTCGCCATCGCGGGCCGCTACGGCAAAACGAAAATGATTCAGTTTCTGGAAGGCGGTTTCCGAGCCACTGAAAAAGGCGCTTAAAAAAAGAAAAACGAGCCCTAATATGAAGTATATCCAACTGTCAGGTCCCGTTTTGTCATCAACTCCGTTTCGTAACTTACGGATAATACTCTACCATAATTAAAGAAGAATAATAGTAAAAAGCCCTCCGAGTTGGAGGGCTTAGTTACCGATGGAGACGGGATTATTCGTCGTCTTCTTCGTCCTCATCACCGGCTTTGGCGCCGAGTTGGGGGCGATAGTCGTTTAACGGATTGATCCAATCTTTGGATTCGATCTTGCCTTGTTCGAGGCCGTCCTTTTCGCAGGCGTCGGCGATGAGCTGCTTCGCTCTGCGGAGGGATAACGGGCTCTTGACCTTGAAGACGGCCGGGATCTCTTTGTAGATGTTCTTGGCGCCGGCATCATGCACCGGGATCGAACTATTGGCATAGTCGACCGGGTTGAGGGCCAAGTAGAGTTTGAGACCCTTGCCAGCGACGGTGATCTTCACGTACGTCTTCGTATGGAGACGGAAGGTGTCGCCGCTGTTGGAGAGACGGCTCTTTAAGCCATAGCTCAACGCTTCGGCTTTGAGTTCGTTGTAGTTGGCCATGGTCTCTTCGTCGGCCTTGAGCATCCTCTCATTGAACGGGATGCGGACGATCTTCGCTTTTTCGGGGGCCGGGGCCGGTTCTTCGATGGGCTTTGGCTCTTCGACGATGATCACTTCGGGCTCGGGCTCAGGCTCCGGCTCGGGCTCGGGTTCCGGCTTCGGCTCTTCGACCGGTCGGACGATGAGAACTTTTTCTAAAAGTTCGGCGACGATGTCACGGACTTGTTCCTGGGTCAAGGCGTTTTCCTTGATCGCGCGGATCTCTTCGTTCTGGGCGCGGATTTCCTCGGCTTCGGCTTCGGCGCGGGCCTGTTCGACCTTCGCGGCTTCTTCGGCTTCGGCTTTCTGCTGCTCGCGGAACTTATCGAGCTCGGTGACGACGATGGTCTGGACTTCTTCGGAGCTCAGATGCTGGACGGGTTCTTCTTCCGGCTTGGCCGCCATTTCTTCGCGGATGATCTCGCGGATCTCTTCGCTGCTGATGGCGGGAGCGGGTTCTTCTTTCGGCTCTTCTTCCGGTTCGCCGAGATAGTAGGACTTGATTTCCTCAACGATGATGTTGCGGGCTTCGTCTTCGGTGAGTTCGCGGCGTTCGGGGTTATCGTGCTCTTCGAGCGCTTCCTGGATGAGGGCGCGGAGTTCGCTGGCGGTCAAAGGCTTTTCTTCGGGGTCTTCTTCAGGAACTTCTTCCGCCTCTTTCGCAAGCTGGGCTTTGGCAAGCTCTTCGGCGACGATGGTGCGGAGGTCTTCGCTGGTGAGGACTTCTTCCGGTTCTTCCTTGATTTCTTCGGGTTTTTCGACCGGCTTATTGGCTTCGATTTCCTGGCGGATGATCCGACGGAGGTCTTCGGTGGTGATGATGGTGCTGTCATCATCGATCGGTTCTTCCTTCGGACCGGTGCCATTGAGTTCCTGGCGGACGATTTCGCGGAGTTCGCGGGCGGTCAAGACGGGTTGTTCTTCCTTGACGGGCTCTTCTTCGACGGCCGGTTCTTCTTTGGGGTTGGATTTGCTGATTTCCTCGGCGATGATGGCACGAAGGTCCTCTTCGGTAAGGAATTGCGTTTCTTCGTCCTTTTCGGGTTCGGGCTCGGGCTCCGGCTTCGGTTCTTCGGCCGGGGCGTTGGCGCGAGAGATTTCCTCGGCGATGATGGCGCGGAGATCTTCCTCGGTGAGGGTTTCTTCATCGAGTTTTTCCGGCTCTTCGACCGGGGCGGGTTCCTTCTCGGCAAGGGCTTCCGCGATGATGGCGCGGATGTCGTCCTTGGTCAACGGCTTTTCTTCGGGTTTCGGGCAATGCGGTTTGCTGCCTTCATAGGTGATGTACTGAACGATGGTCGGGGCGCTGCCGGTATAACCATCGGAATTGATGACGGCACGGTTCGGAACGCCATAGTTGGCATCCATCGCGGCTTTGAGTTCGTCATCGGCTTTGGCGTTGACGGGGGTGAGGATCGGCGAATTCTCGTCGTCGCCAAGGGAGAGATATTTTTTCGAGCGGCGGCCGTTCTTGCAAACGTCGACGAGGGAGATGATCATCGCGCAGATGAATAAGAGCGCGGCGAGCATCGCAAGGAGGTACGGCAAGAGGGCAAGAATGAGGCCCATGGTGGTGTAACCGGGTGATGTCCAACTAATGATCCATAAAAAGACGGGGAGATCTCCGGTTTTGGAATTGAAGAGTCCCGGCCAGAAGCCGACGATGATCACTTGCAAGGCGATGAGCATGCCGAGGAACCACATGATGTTGGTGCCGACGGCAGAGCGTTTCTTTGCGATCATGAGGATGAGGTGTAACAGCCAAAGGATT
>CAMYXQ010000023.1 GCA_947303105.1 uncultured Caryophanales bacterium
CCTTGGCCTTTTCCTGCTCGGCGATGGTGTCCTTGGTGACGGCGTTGGTCAGCGTGCGGTTCTCATAAGAGTCGTCCTGGAGGTTCTCCTGGAAAATCCTGCGGAGATTCTCCGGAGCGAAACGGCGCATGAGGTCGTCATCGAATGAGACGAAGAACCGGCTATAACCAGGGTCGCCCTGGCGGCCGGAACGGCCACGCAGCTGGTTGTCGATACGGCGCGATTCGTGGCGTTCTGTGCCGAAAACGCATAAACCGCCAAGGTCTTTGGATTCTTGCGGCAACTTGATGTCGGTACCACGGCCGGCCATGTTGGTCGCGAGGGTGACTGCGCCCACTTCGCCAGCGTGCGAGATGATTTCCGCTTCGCGAGCCTGGTTTTTCGCGTTCAACACTTCGTGCGGAATACCCGCCTTAGTGAGAAGCTCAGAGATTTCTTCGTTGGATTCGACGGAGACGGTACCGATCAAAACCGGCTGGCCTTTCTCGTGGCGTTCTTTAACGGCCTTGACAAGGGCTTTGAGCTTGGCCTCATGGGTACCGAAGATCAAATCGGTGTCATCGATACGGATGACGGGGCGGTTCGGCGGAACGCAGACGACCTTCATGTTATAGATCGATTCGAATTCTTCCTCCTCGGTCTTGGCTGTGCCGGTCATGCCGCCGATCTTGTGATAGAGGCGGAAGAAGTTCTGGTAGGTAATGGTGGCCATGACGGTCGTTTCTTGCTTGATCTCGACGCCTTCTTTGGCCTGGATGGCTTGCTGCAAACCATCGTTATATTCACGACCCGGCATAATACGACCAGTGAACTGGTCGATAAGTTGAATCTGGCGATCTTTGTCGACCATGTATTCAACGTCACGAGCCATGATATAGTTGGCTTTGAGGGCCTGGTGGATACGGTGAACCAAGTCTTGGTTTTCCGGATCGTAAAGGTTACGAACGCCAAACATGCGTTCGGCTTTTTCGTTGCCGGAATCGGTGAGAGAGCAGGTCTTGTCTTTGACATCGATTTCGTAATCGACGTTTTTCTTGAGGTACTTAACGAAGCGGTCAGCGACCTGATATTGGCTGGCTGGGGCACGGGCGCCACCGGAGATGATGAGTGGCGTACGGGATTCGTCGATGAGAATGGAGTCGGCTTCGTCGACGACGCAGAACTCTAAGCCACGAAGGACGCGGCCGGCGAGATTCGGCGCCATGTTGTCACGAAGATAGTCGAAACCCAATTCGGAGTTGGTGCTGTAGGTGATATCACAATTGTAGGCGTCACGTTTCTCGGACGAGGTCTTGGCGGCGAGGTTCACGCCAACGGTCAGGCCGAGGAAACGATAGATCTGGCCCATCCATTCAGCGTCACGTTGAGCGAGGTATTCGTTAACGGTGATGACGTGGACGCCTTTGCCGGTGAGAGCATTCAAATAAACTGCCATCGTCGCGGTTAAGGTTTTACCTTCGCCGGTCTTTAACTCAGCGATGTCGCCGTTGTTCAAAACCAAAGAGCCCATGATCTGGACCTTGAATGGTTTCTCGTGAAGGATACGCCATGCGGCTTCACGAGCGACGGCGAAAGCTTCGTATTTGATGTCGTCGAGCGATTCGCCTTTTTGGAGACGTTCTTTGAATTCGGCGGTTTTGCCGGCGAGTTCTTCGTCAGTTAACGCCGTCATTTGCTCGTCATAAGCCATGACTCTTTCGGCTTCGCGAGCGTAGCGGTTGACCTCTTTTTGGTCGAAGTGGAATATCTTTTCAAAAATGTTTGCCATCTTAGCACCTCGTAAAATCGTTTAAGATTTTATCAAACTATGTTCATTGTGGCAATTAAGCATTTGCTTAATCGCGTAATGTCCGCCCCATCGTGAACACGACGATCTTCTTCGGGTGGCACTTATCAAGGAGGGAAACGCAGGCTCGGATCGTTGATCCGGTTGTGCATAAATCATCGACAAGAAGCACCTTTTTCCCTTCTAGGGACGGCCCGTTGCTGAGCCGGATATGACGTCCGATTTTGCGGCGTTCTAAAAGATGGAGGTCAGCTTGTTTCACGTCAGCGGTTTTCACTAATCGATCGACGACGGGCAAATCTAAAGACGAAAACATTGCCCGCACATGATTGAACCCGCGCCGAGCATCGCGTTCGCCGAAACTGGGCACAGGCACGATGGTATACCCGTGGAAGCGGAGGCGCATCCACCACCGCTGGTTGGCGAAAAACGCGTCTTTCAATTCATAATCGCCGCATCCTTTAAATCGATACAGAATGCTGCGAATCGTCTCATTGTAGTCATAGAGCCAATAGAGTTTGCGGCCAGCGATCCGCCCTTTCCGCAACCGGGGTTGCATCGCCTTCTGGCATTTGGAGCAAAGGGGCGAATCCGCTCCGGCGCGGCACCACCGAACGTCGGTGATCGGATCGAAACATACCTTACAAAAAGGTATTGCAGTATTTGATTTCGGATACGCTTCGTTCCATGGCTGGCGTTCGGTTGCCGGCGAAGAACCAAACGTCCCCGCCGGGCGCATCGAACTTCCTCCCGACCCGGCCGGCAATTTGGATGAGTGTGCTTGAATCATAGATATCCTCCCTATCAGAATGCAGGACGATCACCTGCAGATTTTTGACCGTCACGCCTCTTTCCAAGACAGAGGTTGTGACGAGAAATTTGTATTTACCGTGCTTAAAAGCGCGAATAATCTCTTCGCGTTTTTTCTTTTGGCTGTGAACGGCCGCACCATAAGGAACGAAATGGCGGAGAAAACGGAATGTCTTTTCGCATTCGGAAATGGTTGGGGCGAAAACAAAAACCGGATGGCGTTCTTTTTGATAGCGGCGTAGCAAAACGATTGTTTTTAGGAGTGAAACGAAGTAGGGGTAAACCTTGATTTTCGGAATCGGGATTTCCCGTTTATGGAAGCGTGTCCTTAATTCGAGAATCGCCCGCCCCGGTTGTTGATAAATCTTCAAGTCTTTGGCGGACGGGGTTGCGCTCATAACGATGGTTGAACCGCGAGCGGCGCGCTCGGCCATCGCCGCTAACGTTTCATCGCCCCGATATGGAAACGCATCGATTTCATCCATGACGAGCAGATCGAAAATCTTGGGGTACCTGTATAGCTGATGGGTGGTTAAAACAACTACATCTCCCAATAAAACGTTGGTATGCCCGCCATAAACGGCGATGACTTTGTCTTCCGGAAAAGCATCTTTCAAACGCCAATACAACTCAATGACAACGTCACGTCTAGGCACCGCGAAAGCGACGCGGCCGCCCTTCCGCAGACAATCCGCAATCGCCCCATACACAAGCTCGGTCTTGCCCGCCCCACACACGGCGTACACCAATGTATTTATGCCGTTTGAACAATTGTTTCTGATTTTATCAGAAATATCTTTTTGTTCTGGCGATAATGGATAGTGCAAAACCAAAGGCGAAGCACTGGGTTGCCGAGGTGCGTCTTTGACCTCAACGCCTGAAAACGAAATGCACCTGCGACAATAAGGTTTGCCGTTCAGGTGACCAATGTATCGGGGGTTTCTATTTCCACAACGTTCGCAACAAAAAAGATCGCCCATACCAATGAATAGTCAGGACGATCGATTTTTTACAAATTATTTGCGTTCAAGTTCGGAAAGAAGCTCAACGCGCTTTTGGTGGCGGCCACCCGCGAAAGGTGTCGCAAGGAAGAGATCCACACGGCGCAAGACGTCTGCGACCTCCATGTAACGGGCGCCAAAAGAAATCACATTGGCGTCATTGTGCTCGCGGAGGAGGCGGGAAACCTCATCGTTATAGCCAATGCCGGCACGGACTCCGGGAATCTTGTTACAAGCCATCATGATGCCTTCGCCGGATCCACAGCAGATAATACCGAAGTCGGCGCGCTTTTCGGACACGGCTCTGCCGACTGCCGCGCCAAACACCGGATAGTCAACGGAATCAAGGCTATTGGTGCCGCAATCAATCACTTCATAACCTTTATCCAGCAAGTACTTATGGATTTCCGCTTTCAGCGGATAACCTGCGTGATCACTACCAATCGCGATCTTCATTGTAGTTTCCTCCAATATGCTTCAATGTCGGCAAAGGGGATGGAACCCTCTCGAATCAATTTAATACCCGATGGGTCGGTCAAATCAACAATTGTGGTCGGCGTGCAGGAGACGCATTCGCCTTTGGCGATGAACGCAACATCATCCGCAAATTCTTTTTCCACTTCCTCATATTTCACGAGCGGCTTTTCGCCAGACCGATTGGCGCTGGTAACCAAACATGGTTTTCCGGTCTCTCTCAGCAACTCACTGATCGCTTTGTCGGCAGGAATGCGAACACCCACGATTCCGGTGCCCAACGTGGCCTGAAATGGCAAATCCGGGCGAGAATGTACCAAAAAAGTGATTTCTCCTGGCAAGAAACGGCGGAGCGTTTTTTCGGTCTTCCGATCAGCGATCAAATACTTCATCGCTTCTTCTAAACCCGAGAACATAACGGAGAAGGGTTTTTCGGGTGGGCGGCGTTTGATTTGGCAAAGCTCACGATAGGCATTCTCGTCATCAAAAATCACGCCGATTCCGTAAACCGTTTCGGTGGGGAAACAGACAACTTTTCCTTCCTTCAAGAAGGATGAAGTAATGCGGATGTCATTTTCAGGCATCATAATCGTCTCCTTCCAAATACACAAACAAGAAGCGGGCGTCGCCCGAGAGATCATTCACAAACTCATAACGATAGCGGCTTAGATATTTCTCCATCAGGCCCGTTAGCCATTCGACCAGGTCGGGCGAGATTTCAAATGCCATGAAGAGAGCGCCCTTCTTTACTTTGTAAATATCGCGGAAAATCTTCTCATAGACGCTATTGTTTTTATCCAGCCACAGAGCAGACCCCGGTTCATAGTCTCTAACCGAGGGTTGCGCATCGTTTTCATTGACAATATATGGGGGGTTGCAAACAAGGATGTCGATTTTTGTCATTTCTTTGATGAATGGAGCGAGCGAATCGCCTTCGACAACCTGGACGGAAGTCTTATATTTGGCGAAATTGCCTTTCGCGACCTCCAAAGCATCCTTGCTGATATCCGATGCCATCATAACCCAATGTGGGAAGGCGGATTTAAGACCTAAAGTAATCGCCCCACTACCGGTTCCGATGTCCGCGCAGACCAAATAATTGCGCGGATCGAAATAGTCGCTGATCTTTTCAGTCACCAAGGCAACAAGCTCTTCGGTTTCGCCCCTCGGGATCAAGACGCGCTTATCAACATGGAGTTTCAAACCCAAAAAGCGGGCCTCTTGAATGATATATTCCACCGGTTCCCCGTTTTTGAGGCGATCATATTGGCTTTCAAACAAGGTGGGGTGGGTCATTTCTTTGTCGCGGGAATAGATGACATCAATCTGTTGATCGAGGTTTTCATCATAGGCAATTAAAAGACGGATATCCGCAGAAGAAATCCCAAATTCCTTGCAATTTTCAATCGCTTTATAGTAAATCTCGCCAATTGTCGGCATTTTATTGTCCTTCTTCCAATAGGCGTTGTTCTTGGTCGTAATGGATCAAAGCATCGATGATGCTATCTAATTCGCCCTCCATGACACGGTCCAAGGTATTGGTTGTGAAGCCAATGCGATGATCGGTAACCCGGTTCTGGGGGTAGTTATAAGTACGGATTTTTTCGGAGCGTTCGCCGGTGCCAACCTTCAAACGTCTTTCCGAGGCACGAGCGCTGTCTTCTTTCTCCTGGAAATAGGCTTTGACCTTGGCGCGGATCATCCGCATACAGATTTCTTTGTTCTGCAGCTGGGCTTTTTCTGTTTGGCAAGACACAACAATCCCGGTCGGAATATGGGTGATACGGACGGCGCTTTCGGTCTTGTTAACATTCTGTCCACCGGCACCTTGGCTGCGATATGTATCGATTTTCAGGTCATTTGGATTGATCTGGACATCCACTTCTTCTGCTTCGGGCATGACCAAAACGGTCGCGGTCGATGTGTGGATGCGCCCGGACGCTTCGGTCTTGGGCACGCGCTGAACGCGATGCGCGCCGGATTCAAACTTTAGTTTGGAATATACGTTTTCGCCACGGACCATACAAGAAACATAGGAGTAGCCACCTGCGGTGCCCTCTTCTCCATCAAGGAAACGAATCGTCCATCCCTGCATTTCCGCATAGCGGGAGTACATGCGAAGCAAATCGCCCGCAAAAATATTCGCTTCATCTCCGCCTACGGCTCCGCGAATCTCAACGATGATGTTCTTCGAATCGTTGGGATCCACTGGCAGAAGAAGAGTTTTTAACTCATCTTCGAGGCGGGCCATCTCTTCTTCGTCCTGCTTGCGCTGCTCGCGAGCGAACTCGGAAAGCTCAGGATCGCCGGAAGAGATAATTTCCATGGCATCCTGGATATCGTGTTCGAGGAATTCGTACCGGGAAAAGGCTTCGTACGCCGGACGAAGCGATGCTTGTTCTTTAGAGAGATCGGTCAAACTTTGGATGTTGTTCGAAAAATCTTTTTCGCTTAATTCCTTTTCAATCTCTTCGTAACGTAATTTCGTGGCGGCAAGCCGCTTTCTCATGCTCTCTTCCATACTAAATCCTTCGAGGCGGCAAGATTATATCATGCCCGGCCAGATAAATATATCCCACTTCTCACTAGTGAGAATGTGGCAACGAAGTTATAATGTTAGACGATTATGGCATATCGTTCACTTTATCTCACATACCGCCCCCAGACTTTCGATGAAGTCGCTGGGCAAAAAACCATCGTCCGCACGTTACAAAACGCGCTGAAAACGGGAAAGATTTCCCATTCTTATCTCTTCGCCGGACCGCGTGGCACCGGAAAAACATCCATGGCGCGTCTGTTCGCCAAGGCTTTGAATTGCGATGAGGGTATCGGCCATCAATGTGGCCATTGCTCCAATTGCGAAGCCATCGTTGAAGGAACCCATCCGGACGTCATTGAAATCGACGCGGCGTCCAACAATGGCGTCGAACAGGTCCGCGATCTTATAGATCGAGTTAAATACGCCCCAATCAAAGGCCGCATGAAGGTTTACATCATCGACGAAGTCCACATGATGTCGACTGGCGCTTTCAATGCCTTACTAAAGACGTTGGAAGAGCCGCCCGAGGACGTCGTGTTCATCCTCTGCACCACCGAGCCGCATAAGGTGTTGCCGACGATCGTCAGCCGTTGCCAAAGATATGATTTCGCCAAAGTCGGCGAAGCCGATATGAAGAACAAACTTCTGGAGGTTCTCGCGGCTGAGAAGGCCCAATTCGAAGAAAGAGCCGTTGATCAGATCATCAGCCTCGCGGATGGCGGCATGCGTGATGCACTCTCCATCCTCGACCAGGCGCTCGCTTATAGCGGCAACAACCTCAAGGAAAAAGATATCCTCGATTTGTTTGGGCTTGCTTCTGTTGAAGAAAAGATTTCCATCTTCGAATGTATCGCCAAAGGCGATGTCGGCGGGTTGAAAACCAAATGTGATGCCTATATCACTGGCGGCGTCGATATCAAGCGACTGACATCCGACTTAATCGACATGGGTAAGGACGCCATGATTTACGGCGTCACCAAGGATGCGAAATACATCCATTCCATGACCGAAGCCCAAGTCAGCCAACTTTCTAAAGCGATGCCTTTGGCCGAAATTAAAAAGGTCACCTTCGCTTTGGTTGCTACGCAAAACGACTATCGCAGCGTCAGTGACATCCGCCCGCTCTTCGAACTCAACCTATTAGCTCTTGCAACGAAAGCCGAGCAAAAGGAAGTCGTCGTCGAAAAGGTTGTTGAGGCGCCGCGCCCGACACCGACGCCCACCCCTGCGCCAAAGGCGCCTGAGCCCAAACCCGAGCCGGAGCCCGCATCGAAGATCCCCCAATTCTTATTGGAGGACGAACCCTTCTTTGAAGACGCTAAACCTCAACCCAAGCCGGAACCGAAGCCTGAGCCAAAACCCGAACCGAAACCAGCGCCTCAACCAACGATCAAAGTCGATCCGAGCAAAATCAGCCGTCTCAATATCGCGACCGATGGCGATGAATATGTTCTCAGCGATGATGAGATCTTCAAAATTCAGATTCTCTCTTCGAAGACCGAACGAACCGCTTTAATGAAAAAATGGCCATATCTGTCCGAATTGAAGACCGATCCGAAACTTGGCAATTTAGCCAGTTTGCTTAGCCAAGGCCACCCGTTCTGCTTGGCGAAAGAAGCGTTGATTCTATCCTTCGATTTCCCGCATCTTAAGACCAAAGCGAACATCAAAGCGAACCAAAAACCAATTCAAGAATTGGTTGAGCAACTACTCGGCCGCAAAGTATTTGTTTATTCGATGGATCCGAGCGACCGTAAACGCTCCATTGAGAATTACACCAGCAACTGTCAGGTTGGCAATATCCCCGCCAAGGACACCATCGTCCTTGACCTTCCGAAAGATTAAGGAGTCACTATGAACCAAATGCAGCAAATGCTCATGCAGGCGCAAAGAATGCAGCGTGAGCTCGCGAAGGCGCAAGCCGCTCTCGCCACCCAGGAATTCAAAGTTTCCAAAGCCGGCATCGTCGAAGTCGTTCTTTTGGGCGACCGTTCGGTTCAATCCATTTCCATCGACCCAGATGCTTTGGAGCCGGATAGCAAAGAGATGGTTGAAGAGACAATCGTTTTGGCCATCAATGAGGCTTTAGCCCAAATCGATGAGGCCAACGAGAAAATCCAAGAAGAAATCACCGGGCAAAAAGGAGGCCTTGGTTTCTAATGAAAGAGCTGTCCGCGATTGTCGCCCTGACCGAAAGTTTTTCGAAACTTCCGGGCGTCGGGGTAAAAACGGCAGAGCGCATGGCCTATGCGGTTTTGGCCATGGACGAGGAAACCCGCCAGCAATTCGGCGATGCGTTGAAAGCGGTTGGGAACACCGTCCATCGCTGCCCCGTCTGCGGCCTTTATGCCGAGGGCGAATTATGCGAAATCTGCGCAGATCCTGATCGTGATCAAACCACAATCGCCGTAATCGCCGAGCCAAAAGATGTTTATGTCATCGAGAAAATGAACGGCTATCACGGCCTATACCATGTGCTTGGCGGGCTGATCAATGCCTCTCGTGGCATCGGGCCCGACGACATTAGCATCGATGCCTTAATCGAAAGAGTGCGCAAAGGCGGCATCCAGGAAGTCATCCTCGCCACCAGCGCTACTCTCGAAGGCCAGACCACCGCATTATTCATCGCGAAACTCCTGGAGTCGGAGAACGTCACCATCACCCGCCTTGCGACCGGGCTCCCGGCCGGCGGATCGTTGGACTATGCCGATTCCCTGACTTTGGCGAAAGCGTTTGAGGGAAGGAAGAAACTGTAATATGTTCATAACATTCGAGGGCGGAGAGGGCTCCGGAAAAAGCACGGCCATCAAAGCGTTGGTCAAACGTTTGGAAACTGAAGGCCATTCGGTCGTTTTAACCAGAGAACCCGGAGGAACTCCGATCTCCGAGCAAATCCGCGAGATCATCCTCAACAAGAAAAACGTTGAAATGGATGGCATGACCGAGGCCCTTTTATATGCCGCATCGCGCCGCCAGCACATCCAAGAGAAAATCCTTCCTGCCCTCAAAGAGGGCAAAATCGTCCTTTGCGACCGTTATTTAGACTCCTCGCTCGCCTACCAGGGCGGTGCCCGCGGGCTCGGAATCGATCGCGTGTATGAACTCAACCAATTCGCAACCGAAGGGTTGCTTCCCGATATCACCGTTTTCTTTGCTTTAGACCCGAAGATCGGCCTCGCGCGCATCGGCGCGAACGCCAATCGCGAAGTCAATCGTCTCGATGTCGAGAAGATGGAATTCCATCAGCGTGTTTATGACTCCTTCATGGAGCTCGCTCGCCGGTTCCCGGATCGTTATTTGATCATCGATGCCTCAAAGGGACCCGAAGAAGTGGCGAATGCCACTTATGAGGCAATCCAACAAAAACTTCATGGAAATTAAAAAGTATCTGCAAACTTACCAACCCCTTGTTTACCAGATTCTTTTAAATGCGATTTCTGAACGGAAACTCGGCCACGCGACATTGCTTGTCGGTGAAGCGGGCATTCCTCTGAAAGAGACCGCTCTTTTCATTGCCAAGAGTCTTTTATGCAACCATCCCGATCCTCTCGCCGATGGCGATTGCTTGATTTGCCACCGCATCGACAACGGCACTTATGCCGATTTGCTCGTTCTCGACGGTGAAGAGGAAACCATTAAAAAGGACGCAGTCGTTGAATTGACTCGTTCGTTCTCGAAAACCGCAATTGAAGAAAAGGGCGTGATGATTTACATCATCAACCTGGCGGAAGCCATGACTACTGAAGCGGTCAACTCGTTGTTAAAGTTCCTTGAGGAACCCACGCCCAACACTTACGCGATTCTCAC
>CAMYXQ010000024.1 GCA_947303105.1 uncultured Caryophanales bacterium
GCAAAGAAGACTTTGCTTTTTGGCTTAAAAATGCAGTTTTAAATGAAACAATTGTTATTAAATCTATATTTAATAAATATAGTATTCTAGAATTATTCGTTTATAAAAGCAAGGTAGAGTTTTGTTTGAATGGAAAAGATATAGATTCTGTTTCCTCTTTAATTGCCATTTTAGAAGAAGAGGAATACTTAAATGAAACGATTATTGTGTGCGAGACCTTTGACCATAACAAACCGGAATTCTTGCTTAAGGTGATTGATGATTTAAAAGGAAAGATTAATACATTACGACAATAAGCAAGGGTGGAAATTGTATTATTACGCAGCATCCTAGCCAGCAAAGAATGAGCCCCCGATTCACTCGGGGGATTTTCTTTTCATTGCCAAAAACCAATAGTTGGTTTAATGTTCCTATGCTCGTTTTAACGCGTACCCCCTAAGGAGGCAAAAACATGATCATCCTCAGTGCCGAAACCACGATCGACATCCCTGAAGAGTTGCTTGCTCAATACGATATCCACGTTCTCCCATACACCATCGTCATGGGCGACAAAGAATTCCGCGATGGCCAGGTAAAAGGCGAAGATCTTTTCGCCTACACCGACGAAACCGGCAAACTCGCCAGGACCGCCGCGGTGAACCGCGAGGAATTCCAAGCCCACTTCGAATCCCTTCTCAAAGACCATCCCGACGCCGACATCATCCATTTCACCCTCTCGAGCGAGATGAGCGCCGCCTATAACAACGCCTGCGCCGTCGCCGAAGGCTTCGGTGGCCACGTCCACATCATCGACAGCCGTGTCCTTAGCACCGGCATCGCCTTGCAGGCGATCTATGCCCGCAAGCTCATCGACGCCGGCTACTCGGTCGATGAAATCATCGAGAAGGTCAAAGAACGCATCCCCTATGACCAAACCTCCTTCGGTCTCGAAAGCGTCAATTATCTTTATAAGGGTGGCCGTTGCAGCGCTCTCGCGATGCTTGGGGCCAACCTCCTCGGCCTCCGCCCGCAGATCCTCGTCGTCGACGGCAAGATGAAGCCGGGAAAGAAGTTCCGCGGCAAGATGCGGAAGTGGAGCAAGGATTACATTGACGCGACCTTAGCCCAATTCAACAACCCCGACCACGAAGTGGTCTTCATCACCTACTCCTCGGTCATGCACTTCGAAGTCATCGAATGGGCCAAAGCCCGTTTGGAGCAAGAGGGATTCAAGACGATCTACGTCACTAGAGCGAACGGCACCATCTGCTGCCATTGCGGCCCGAAGTGCCTCGGCATCCTCTACTTCAACGACGGCGACCATCCGGTCACCCCGAAACAGTAAAAGAGGCCCATCACGGGCCTTTTTTGTGCTTGTAACGCGGTCACGCACCCATTACAATATACGCGCGGTAATCCTCGGAAGAGGCCCGCGAAACAACTCTTTTTAAGGGTGGCTTGGGCCACTCTTTCTCTTGTAAGGGAGGAAAGAATGGAATTAGAAAGCAAGTTAAGGAACCTACTCGCCCCTGAGGTCGCCGAGCTCGGATACGAGATCGCCAAGTTGAATCTCGTGTCGAACAAGAACGGCTTGACCTTGGAGATCGCCGTCGACCGCGATGACCCCATATCGCTCGATGATATCGTCCTCGTCAGCGGCCGCATCAACGAAGTCCTCGACCGCGAGGATCCCATCTCCGCCCCTTATACCCTAGACGTTTCTTCCCTCGGGGCCGAAAAGCCGATCCCCATCGACCGCCTCGCCCATTACGTCGGCCGTTACGTTAACGTCCACATCCGCGACGCCGTCGGCGGGAAGAACAATTACGAAGGCGACTTACTCGCCATCGAAAACGATGTTGTCCGCATCGCCTACCGCGACAAGACGCGGGCCAAAACCGTCGAGTTGGCCTTACCCAACATCGACAAAGCAAGATTAGCCATCAAATTCTGAAAGGATTGGAATCATGAATATCTCAGCATTCTCCGCCGCGATCGATGAGATCGCCGAAACGAAAGGATTGACCCGCGAGATCGTCCTCGAAGCCCTCCGCGAATCGATCAAGAAAGCCTACATCAAGCACCTCGGTGGCGGCGACGACGCAGTCGTCGAAGTCAACTTCGATCCGATCACCAACGAAATCACCTGCCGTCAGCTCAAGACAGTCGTTGAGGAAGTCCAGGACGATTATCTCGAAGTCGAATACGACGAAGTCAACGAAGGCCTCAAGAAACCGAAGTGGAAAGTCGGGGACCTTTACCCGATCGAATGCCCGGTCGAGGACATGAGCAAGGTTTTCGCCAAAGCCGTTCAGAATAACTTCCGCAGCAAACTCGCCGAAGCCGAGCGCCTCGCCCTCTATGACACCTATAAGGATTACATCGGCGAGATGATCACCGGCACCGTCGAGAAGAGCGATGACCGTTCCGTCTTCGTCAACATCGGCCGCACGACCGTCGAACTGACCCGTCGCGAACTGATCGGCGACGAATTCTTCAAGATCGGCGACCCGATCAAGGTCTACATCCAAGAAGTCAAGCAGGTCACCGAAGAAGGCAAGCCTTCCCGCGGCCCGCAGATCGAAGTCACCCGCTCCAGCGATGGTTTCCTCAAACGTCTCTTTGAAGAAGAGATCCACGAAATCTATGATGGCACCGTTTTAATCAAAGGCATCGCCCGCGAAGCCGGCATCCGCGCGAAAGTCGCCGTCGCCTCCAAAAACGAGGACGTCGACGCGACTGGCGCCTGCATCGGCCAAGGCGGCAGCCGCATCCAGAAGATCGTCGCCCAACTCGGCAACGGCAAAGACAAAGAGAAGATCGATGTCATTTCCTGGAGCCCGAACCCCGCCTTATTCATCGCCGAAGCCCTCCGCCCGGCCCAAGTCCTCGGCGTCGCCATCGAAGATGAAGAAGAGAAGACCGCGATCGCGATCGTCCGTGACGAGCAACTCAGCCTCGCCATCGGCAAGAAAGGCGCGAACGCCCGCCTTGCCAACCGGTTAACCGGTTGGAAGATCGACATCATCGAAGAGAACATCGCCCTCGAAGATGGCATCGAATTCGAGACGGTCGAGGAGATCATGCGCAAAGCCGACGAGGAGAAGAAACTCGCCGATCGCCTCATCTCCGCCAAGAAGGAGCAGGAAGAAGTCGGCGCCCCGAACGTCAGCAAAGAAGACATCACCTTCAGCCCGGCCCCGGCCATCGAGACCCCGGCTCCCGCGAAAGAAGAACCGGTCGTCGAAGAAACCAAGCCGGTCGAAGAACCCGTCGTCGAGACCCCGGTCCAGCCGACCGTCGAAGTCAAGACCACGACCAAACTCGACGAACTCGAGAAAGACCTCGAGAAATCCAAATCCAGCGCCGCCAAGTCGGACAAACCGGCCAAATCCAAGCGCCCGCGCAAGATCACCGAAGAAGAAGTCGAGCATGCCGAGCCGGCCAAAGTGGCCCCGGCTGTCAACGCCATGCCGATCTACTCCGAGGAAGAGCTCGCTGACATCGAAGCCGAAGAAAACGCCCTCGCCGAAGAAGACGAGTACTACAACGACATCGACGAAGAATACGGCGACGACGATTACTACGACGAGAATTAACGATGACCAAGATCCCCGAGCGAACCGACATCGTCACGCGGAAGTGCTTCCGAAAGGAAGAACTTCTTCGTTTCGTCGTCCGCGACGGGAAATTGCATTATGATCCGTCCGGCAAAGCGGCGGGGAGGGGGCTCTACCTCCATCCCGAGAGCCGCGACAAGGCCTTGGACGGCAAAGCCTTCTCCAAGGCGCTCCGTCATCGCGTGAGCCCCGAGGAGGCGAAGGAGGCCATCGATGAATCACGATAAGACCCTCGGGTTCATCGGTATCCTCAACCGGGGGAGAAAAACCCTGATCGGAAGCGCCGCCCTCGAAGGCATCGGCAAAGGCCGATTCGCCTTCCTCGCCAAGGATGCCTCCGCGAACACCCGCAAAGAAGCGCAAAGCGCTTTGAAGAAGAACCCCCTTCCTCTCAACGAGGAATTCACCAAGGCGGAACTCGGCGCCGCCATCGGCTACGAAAGCGTCAGCTTCCTCGTGGTCACTGACGCCCATGCCGCCAAGAAGCTTAAGCAAGAACAGGAGGAACAAGCATGAAGAAACCCCAATACAAAGGCAACAAAAAGCCCCAGCAGCAGAATCGCCGCATCGAGAACTTCTCCGATCGCCGCGGTCCGCGCAAAGAGGAATATGCCAAGGTCAATGGCGGCGTTTTCGTCTACAGCAAGCCGATCACCGTCGCCGAACTTTCCAAAGCGATCAACGTTCCTTCTCCGGCCATCATCAAGTATCTGTTCATGCAGGGCAAGATGATCACCATCAACCAAATCCTCGACGACGAGATGATCGGCGAACTCTGCTTAGAGTTCGGCTACGACTTCAAGAAAGAGAAGATCGTCGATGCCGAGCACTTCGAAGAACTCGAGATCAACGATGATCCGAAAGACCTGCAGCCCCGTCCGCCCGTCGTCACCGTCATGGGTCACGTCGACCACGGCAAAACGACCTTGATCGACGCCATCCGGAACAGCAACCTCGCCGCCAAAGAAGCCGGTGGCATCAGCCAGGCGATCGGCGCTTACCAGAAAGACTACAAAGGGCAGAAGATCACGATGATCGACACCCCGGGGCACGCGGCCTTCACCGCGATGCGCGCCCGCGGTGCGCAGGTCACCGACATCGTCGTCCTTGTCGTCGCCGCCGATGACGGCGTCATGCCCCAGACCATCGAGGCCATCAACCACGCCAAAGCGGCCGGCTGCGAAGTCATCGTCGCCATCAATAAGATGGACGTTCCGGGCGCCAACCCGACCCGGGTCAAAGAAGAGCTCATGCAGCATGACCTCATCGCCGAAGAATACGGCGGTGATATCCTCACCGTCGAAATCTCCGCCAAGAAAGGCACCGGCATCGACGATTTGCTCGACGCCATCCTCCTAAAAGCGGAAATGCTCGAATTCAAAGCGAATCCCAACCGTTTCGCCATCGGCAGCGTCCTCGAAGCCAACCTCGATAAGGGCGAAGGCCCCAAGGCCACCCTCCTTGTCCAGAACGGCACCCTCAACCACAACGACTACGTCGTCGTCGGGGAGATCTACGGCAAAATCCGCCGCATGACCAACGAATACGGCCAGGTCCTCAAGACCGCCGCCCCGAGCACCCCGGTGTCCGTCACCGGCTTAAGCGGCGTCCCGAGCGCCGGCGAACGCTTCATGGCCTTTGCTTCAGAGAAGCAAGCCAAGGAAATCGCCGAAAAGCGCGCTCTCGCTCGCAAGGAGGAAAGCCAGGCCGGGACATCCGCGATGTCCTTGAGCGACCTCAACAACCTCGTCAACGCCGGCAAGGTCCAGGAAATCAACGTCATCGTCAAAGCCGACACCGATGGTTCGGCCGAAGCGGTGAAGGGGAGCCTCGTCAAAGCCAGCAACGACAAAGTGAAAATCAATGTCATCGCCGCCAACGCCGGCGCCATCAATGACAGCGACGTTCTGCTCGCCTCCGCCAGCCACGCGATCATCTACGGCTTCAATATCCGCCCGGATGCCCGCATCTCGGCCAAGGCCAAAGAGAGCAAAGTCGAAATCCGCACCTACCGCATCATCTATGAGATGATCGACGACATCGAAGCCGCCCTCAAGGGTATGTACAAAGCCGAGCTCGTCGAGCAGGTCACCGGCCAGGCCGAAGTCCGCCATCTTTATAAGATCAGCAAAGTCGGCACCGTCGCCGGTTGCTATGTCACCGACGGCAGCATCAAGAACGAATCGAAGATGCGCCTCCTTCGCGACGGCGTCATCGTTTACGAAGGGAAGATCGCTTCTTTGAAGCGATTCAAAGACGATGCCAAGGAAGTCCGCCAGGGCTACGAATGCGGCTTAATGATCGAAGGCTTCAATGACCTCACAGAAGGCGACATCGTCGAAGGCTACGAGATGATCGAGAAAGAGGAGAAATAATGGCTGATCGCAAAGGACGTTTAAAAGCGCTCATCGGTCGGTATATCTCCGATATCCTCACCTTTGAGCTCAAGAACAAACGCGTTGGTCTCCCTTCGGTGAACGAAGTCATCGTCAATGAGGACTGCTCGCTCGCCAAAGTGTATGTTTCCTTCCTCGGCGCCAAATATCCGCGCCAGAACTTAGAGGAATTGAATCGGTGCAAAGGATTCGTCCGTTCTTCGCTTGCGAAGAAACTCGACGTCTACAAGGTTCCGGAAATCGTCTTCCTCTATGACGATCAATTCGAAAAAGCGGACCGCTTAGACGAAGCGCTCCGCCGTGAAGCCGAATCGATCGAATCGGCCAAGGAACATCAATAAGTCCGACGTTTGACGTATCGGGCCACGGTTATCTGACCGGGCTCGGTACGTTTTTCATATCCGAGTTCGATCGCGAGTTCTTTTCCGGCGCCGTAGAGGACAAATAGCAGCGGATTCACCTTGCGGCACAGCCGGTCTTCGATTTGGCGCACAGCGGCCATTTTGGCGGCCTTTGTGCCGATTAAATCATAGATGGCGACGCGATGGTCGCTTTCGAAGCGATAAGAAATCTCGCCGATATATTCATGATGGTGGAGGATGACGAAACGCCGCTCGCCTTCTTTCGGTTTGCGGTTCTTGAGAGGATAAGCCGCCATCGTCTTAGCGGAGACAATCGGCTTCAACGCGTAATCATGCGCGTCCTCGCATTCGTATTCGAGGTGATCGAAATATAAGCCAAAGGCTTCGTGGTTGGTAAGCATCGTGCGGAAATTCTCTTTGGCTTCCGGATGAGAATGATAAAGGTCGGCGAGAAGTTTCTTCGTCCATTCGCGTTCGGTGAAGCCATTCGCCGGGCAACCTGATTCAAGGACGGGAAGATTCTCTTCTTCCGCGAGCAAACGGATGTCATGTTCGCGGCAATAAATCATCGGGCGGATGAAAGTCACTCTGGCGCGATCCAGATGCATTTTCGGCTCAAAGGTCGCTACGCGACCTCCATGCACCATGTTCATAAATAAAGTCTCGATCGCATCGTCATTATGATGCGCGAAAGCGACCTTGTTGCAGTGGAGCTCGTTGGCGAGGTCGTTCATCGCCGCTTTCTTCATCCGCGAGCAGATGGAACAAGGCAAATGGCCACCCGGTTTGGTATGGGCTTGAAGGATCGGATATACGAAACGGGAATCATGGATGATCAGCGGTGTGCCAAGACGCTCGCA
The DNA here is from genome assembly GCA_947303105.1 of uncultured Caryophanales bacterium. Classification (GTDB taxonomy): domain Bacteria; phylum Bacillota_I; class Bacilli_A; order RFN20; family CAG-826; genus UBA4951. Next base: position 7,218 of record CAMYXQ010000024.1, read on the forward strand.
GAACGCTTTCAATCGCGACAAATCGGGCTCTCCGAATCCCAAATCGAGGAAAACGGGGATGATGATAAACTTCTTTTTGGCGAAAAACCCATAACGGGACAACGCTAATAACATCGCAAGACTATCCTTGCCGCCCGAAATGCCAAGCATGATGCGATCCCCGTCATCGATGAGGGAGAAATCGCGGTCGGCTTTGCGGACATTGGCTAAGATGGTGCGAATGTATTTCATAAGCGAAAACATTATAATAGGAAGGTCATGGAAAACGGTATCGCAATTTTAGATAAGCCCGAAGGGATGACCTCTAGAGAGGTCGATAACCATATCGGCCGCCTTTTCCATACGAAAAAAGTCGGTCATCTGGGCACTTTGGACCCGTTTGCGACTGGTTTGCTCATCGTCGCCGTCAACAAAGCGACCAAATTCCTGCCGTACCTTGAAGACGGCGAGAAGACCTATGAAGCCGAATTGATCCTGGGCAAGAAGACCGATTCCGGCGATCGGACCGGTGAAATCATCGAAGAAAAAGAGATTCCCGAGCTGAGCGAGAATATCATCCGGAAGGCGATGGATTCTTTCATCGGCGAAGGGACGCAAATCCCGCCGATGACCAGCGCAAAGAAGGTCGACGGCGTGCCTTTATACAAGAAGGCACATAAAGGAATCATCACCGAAAGACAGCCGATTTCAATTTATATAAAATCATTAAAAATAATCCGCTTCGATAAGTCGGGTAATCGCCTCGTTTTCGAAGCGGTCGTCAGCAAAGGGACTTATATCCGCGTGCTCGGTGAAGACCTGGCTGAACGGCTCGGGACAGTGGGGTATTTGGAGAAACTTACCCGAACTAAAGTCGGTGAGATCGGTCTCGACCAGTCAATCACTCTGGGGAAGGTTGATGGGGATCACCTCGTCTCCCCCGAAACTCTCATGACCGGTTTTCCGAAAGTCATCGTCGATAAGGCGAACGAAAAAGCTATAATGGACGGGCGCCCCTTCGAATACGCCGGGGAAGAGGACCGCATCCTCTTATTGGGCGAAAATGGCCCTCTTGCGGTCTATAAACGCCTCGAAAATTCCAAATATGTCTGCGAAAGAGGCCTCTTTTGATGAAAACGATCTTGTTCGAACAATATGAATTTATCCCCGCAATAACCCTCTGCTTGGGCTATTTTGACGGCGTTCATAACGGCCATCGCAAACTGGTCTTGGACGCTAAGATCGCAGCAGAAGGCCCCTTGGCGGTTCTTTTGTTCGACGCCAACCCCGCCCTCTATATCCCGAACGGCAAGAGCCAGGGCATCCTGACCGACGTCGAAGATAAGAAACGCCTCTTCGCCGGACTCGGCTTTGACTACGCCATCGTCGTCCATGTCGACAAGGAATTCTTCGGTCGGTCGAAAGAAGATTTCATTAATTCGGTGATTTGTAAAATAAATCCTTCGAGAATCGTCTGCGGGACCGACTATACTTTCGGCCGCAACGCCGAGGGCACGATCCGCGATTTGGAAGAATGGTTCCCCGTCGTCGGAGTCAACCTCTTGGAAGCCGGCGGCAAGAAAATCGCCTCCCGCGACATTATTTCCTTCATCGAAAAAGGCGCCGTCCAAACGGCATCCGAATTATTGGGTCGTCCCTATGAGATTCGCGGCGAGGTCGTCGAAGGTTTTCATCACGGAGCGGAAATCGGTTTCCCGACCGCGAACCTGAAACTATCCGCGGACTATGTTTTGCCTAAGGCGGGCGTCTATTCGGGTTTCGTCTATGTGGGCGGCGTGCCTCAAAAAGCCATCATCAATGTCGGCACCAATCCGACCGTCGGGGTCCTCTCCAAACCGATTGTCGAATGCCATCTCCTCCGTTATGAGGGCGACTTGTATGGAAAGACCCTTTATGTCGATTTCGTGAATCGCCTCCGCGACGAAATCAAATTCGCTGATTTAAACGAATTAAAAAAGCAGCTTGAGATCGATTCCCAAACTGCTTTGAGCACTTTATAAAGTCTTATTTGCTGAGCAACGCTTCGCGAGCGGCTTTCTGATGGGCGTCGAACTTTTTGCGTTCGGCGGTATTCAGGATCTTTTTGCGGATTCGGATCGCCGTCGGGGTGATTTCGACGAGTTCATCGAGGTTGATGTAGTCCAAGCAGGCTTCCAAAGTCATCTTTCTCGGGGCCTTGAGGATAATCGTCAGTTCGCGGGTCGAGCTGCGGACGTTGGTCATCGGCTTGGTTTGGGTGCAGTTGACGGCGAGGTCGGCGGGATAACGATGTTCCCCGATGACCATGCCTTCGTAGCAGATGTCGCCCGGAACGATGAACATCGTCCCGTGCTCTTCGACTTTTTGGAGGGCATAAGAGGTGGCTTCGCCTTTGTCAGTGGACACAAGAACGCCGATATTCCGTTCGCCGAGTTCTTTCTCGAAGTACGGACGGTACTCACGGAAGGTGTGGTTGATGATGCCGTAGCCTTTGGTCATCGTGAGGAAGTTGCTGACGAAACCGATGAGACCACGCGAAGGCATGATGTACACCAACTTGGTGGTCACGCCATTGTCGTCCATCGTTTCCAAGGAACCGCCGCGGGAACCCAAAGTGGTCATCATGTCGCCGACGAATTCGTTCGGCACGTCGATCTGCAGATCTTCGTACGGCTCGCATTTGACGCCGTCGATATGTTTGATGATGACTTGGGGTTTGGCGACTTCGAGTTCGTAGCCTTCCCGGCGGAGATTCTCGATGAGAACTCCTAAATGGAGTTCGCCACGGCCGGAAACGACCCATTTCTCGGTGTTTGGGATTCTCTCGTAACGGAGAGAAACGTCGCGCTGGGTCTCTTGATAGAGGCGTTCTTCGATGACGCGGGCGGTGACGAACTTGCCGTCTTGTCCGCGCATCGGGGAAGTATTGGTTCCGAATTCCATTTGCAACGTCGGCTCATCGACACGGAGAGGCGGAAGAGGATCCAAACATTTCGGATCGCAGATCGTCTCGCCGACCCCGATGTCGGGCAAACCGGCGATGCCGCAGATGTCGCCCGCCACGGCTTCCTGAACTTCGTTCCGGGCCATGCCGTGGAAGGTATAGAGCTTCATGATCTGGAAATTCTTGGTCGAGCCATCCAAACGGAGGTCGGTGACTAGGTCGCCAACATGAAGG
>CAMYXQ010000025.1 GCA_947303105.1 uncultured Caryophanales bacterium
CGTATTCCGGTTGAATGCCTAGCGACGAAGCGGCGTTCACGAAAGATAAGGCGAGTTCTTGGCCGCTGACAGCCGGGAAGCCGGGGTAGTTTTCAATGGTTGGCAACGTGAGCAACCTTCCGCCTGGCGCGCCTTTTTCGAGCAAGACGAAAGAATGTGAGCTGCGGGCCAAATAAGTGGCCGCGCTGAGCCCCGCCGGACCGGCGCCGATGATGACAACATCAGTCTCGCGCATCAGGGATGACCTCCGGCTCTTCTTTCTTTTCTTCTTTTTTCGGTTTCTTCGGGATGTAACGAACCACCAAAAAGATGGACATAATCAAAGCGAATAAGGTGAATAAACCAACCAAGGCGAAACCGTAGCTCATGCTATAAGATAGTTCATCCGATCCTTGGGTCTTCGGCAAGCTCGTCCATGAGCTGCCACCGAGGAAGATGACGACCGCTGCCGCTAAAAGTGGCAAGGAAACGATATTCATCCACTTTTTGATTGGTTCCTTCAGGAAACCGGATATCAGCAATGCGCCGGCCCCCAACAAACCAAGGATCCAAGCGATGAGATGAGCGACGGCCTGACCGCCGAAGAGCAGTTCGAATCCGCCATACGAGCCCACCGCTTCGACGTCCGAGCTGGTGTGGATGATGCCGGCAGAAAGGCTCGGCGCGAAGAGGAATAAGGTGCAGGCGATCGCCGCAGCGCCGCCGACCAAAGGAAGGACCCACTGCTTGGCATTCTCTTTTTTGCTGTATTCCTTCAAATGAAGGAACGCGATGAAGAAGATGCCGAGGAGGATATAAATCAAGGAATTGACGATACTCCAGGAGTTATCGCTGCCCATATTGAAGTTGCCATCGCGCATCGGCTCCATGATGATGCGGGTGACACCGTAGAACAGGAAGTAACAGCCAGCCAAATCGCCAACTTTCAGTTGTTTCTTGAGTCCGCGGCCAATCGCGAAGACGATGATGAAATAGCCCGCGATGTTGATTAAGGACTCAATGAGGAACAGAGGCACATGAATCTGGCCCGCCGGCAAAGCGGCGCCGGAGTTCGAAATGTTCATCTGGTTGGCAATCCAAGTGGGGAGCCACTGCCAACCATCGGCTAGATTCACGACATTGCCATAGACTTCGCAGTTGAAGAAATTGCCCCAACGTCCGATGGCCTGAGCCAAAAGGATCGTGGGAACGCAAATATCCATCGCCCACCAAATATTCACGTATTTGCGGCGAATGAGCATGAAGGTCACGCCGACGACGATGCCGACGAAGGCACCGCCCAAAATGGTCAAACCGCCATCCCAGATGCGGAACACGTTGCTGAACGGCCGACCCGCGAACATGCGCGACCAGTTGCCGACGACGTACCAGATGCGAGCGCCGATGATGCCGGCCGGGAAGGCAATCAAAGCCAAGTTGTCGATGATGCCATGCTTCCCGAATTTCTTATAGAACTTATGGTCGCAGATGGCATAGCAGACGCCGACGCCAGCCAAGATGATGAGGCCGTACCATGCAATGTGGAAATTGCCGGTCGAGTCGCCAGCCCGGAACACGGACAAAGTACCATTCTCGAATTTGATGCCGCTGACGAGGGGGTATTCCAAATAAGGAGCGACCCCTTCTAAGAAGAGCAAAAAGAACACGATTATCGGCAAAATCGGCCCATAAAGGAGCCAATTGCAGGATTTTTTGGTTTTCTCGTCTAGTGCGCTGTTCCAAAAATGGAAGGCGAAACCGCTGATGAGAAGAGAAATGGATAAGCCAAAGAAGAAGCCGCCGGCCAAGGCCATTGCCATGTGCCCGGCGCGGCCTTCGGTCCATTCGGTATGGGCGGCAAAGGCCGACCACATCATGAGCAGCATGCCCAAAGCGATCGGGGTTCCCATCACGAAGATGGAGACCCATTCTTTTTTGCCGAATGTCTTGAGCGAACGGTCTTTGACCATCTTCCGCTCGGTGTAGATCTGATAGACCCAACCGCCGACGAAGAGGACTGCGCCGGCAATGACAAATGCGAGACTCATGCTTTCTCCTTTCCTGCGAAGATCTTCCGCAGATAGACGGCCGTGTGGCTCTGAGTGGACTTCGCCACTTCTTCCGGGGTTCCGGCGGCCACGATTGTGCCACCGCCGTCTCCGCCTTCCGGCCCGAGGTCGATGATATAGTCAGCGACTTTGATCAAGTCGAGATTGTGTTCGATGACGATGACGGTGTCCCCGTGATCGACAAGGGACTGAAGCACCTTGATGAGGCGATTCACGTCATCCATATGAAGCCCGGTCGTTGGTTCATCAAGGACGTAGACCGTCTTGCCCGTCGGCCTCCGCTGAAGTTCGTTGGCCAATTTGACGCGTTGGGCTTCGCCGCCCGATAAGGTGGTCGCGGGTTGGCCAAGTTTCACATATCCAAGACCCACATCGTAGAGGGTTTTGATCGCGTGATAGATCTTCGGGCGGTTCTCGAAGAAGTGCATCGCGTCTTCGACGCGCATATCGAGGACATCATAGATGTTTTTGCCTTTGTAGAAGCAGGAAAGCGTTTCTTCGTTATAGCGATGCCCTTGGCATTCGTCGCATTTGACATAAACGTCCGGCAAGAAGTTCATCGGGACGACGACCACGCCGGCGCCACCGCACTTCTCGCAACGTCCGCCCGGGACATTGAACGAGAAACGGCCTTTGTCGAAGCCTCTCGCCCTCGCTTCTTCGGTTTCGGCGAAGAGGGCGCGAATCTCATCGAAGACTTTCGTATATGTCGCGGGGTTGCTGCGCGGGGTACGCCCAATCGGTTCTTGGGTCACCTCGACGAGCTTATCGATGTATTGCAAGCCTTCGATGCTCTTGAATGAACCAGGAAGGATGTCGGATTTGTATAGTTCTTTCTGGATGGCTTTGGCCAAAGTCTCGTTGACCAAACTCGATTTGCCAGAACCGGAAACGCCGGTAACAAGGATGAATTTCCCCAAAGGGAACTCCACATCGATGTTCTTTAGGTTATGACAGGTCGCTCCGGTGATTTTGATTGAATGTCCATTGCCCTTGTGATGCTCTTTGGGGATCGAGATGTATTTCTTGCCAGAGAGATATTCGCCGGTGATGGACTTCGGGCAATCGATGACATCCTGGACCGAGCCAGCGACGACGATCTCGCCGCCGTGAACGCCGGCGCCCGGGCCGATATCCACCACATAGTCGGCCGAACGGATCGTTTCTTCGTCATGTTCGACAACGATGAGGGTATTGCCTAAATCGCGCATCTCTTGGAGGGTGTGGATCAGCTTGGAGTTATCGCGTTGATGCAAACCAATGGACGGCTCATCAAGAACATAAAGGACACCGGTCAAACGGGAACCGATCTGGGTGGCCAAACGGATGCGTTGGGCTTCGCCACCAGACAAAGTCATCGCCATACGGGATAAAGTGAGATATTCAAGACCAACATCGCAAAGGAACTGAGCCCGGTTGCGGATTTCTTTCACCACCAAGCGCGCGATCTCCTTCTCATTGGGGGTCAATTTCGACTCCGTATCTTCAAGATACGAAAGAAGGTCTTTGATCGAAAGACAGGTGACTTCATAGATGTTTTTGCCGTTGATGCGGACCGCAAGGGCTTGCTCGTTGAGACGGGCGCCATGGCAATGCTCGCATTCGGAATCGCGCATATAGAGCTCGTAGTAGTCTTTCATCCACTTCGAGGTTGTTGAACCGTAAAGACGTTCGATCTTCGTTTTGATGCCTTCGATATAGCCGCGGCGATGGAGTTTGTTGCCGTTCACTGAAGTGACGACATGATCCATTGGTTCGCGAGAACCGATGAGAATGATGTCTTTCTGATCTTCGGTGAGTTCGTTCCACGGTTTATCCAAAGGAATCTTGTATGCTTTGCATAAGTATTCGATTTCCTGCCATTCAAGGTTGGCGGTGCCCGCGGTGTTCTTGAAATAACGGATGCAGCCTTGCTTTAAGGACTTCTCCGGTTCGGTGACCAAAAGATCCACCGCGACCGAGCGGTTCATGCCGAGGCCTTTGCATTCGGGGCAATATCCTAATGGGGCATTAAATGAGAACAAACGCGGCTCAAGTTTCGGGACCGAGAAACCGCAGATGGGGCAGGTATGGTTGCTGGAGACAAGACGTTCTTTCTCATCGGTCAGCAAAATAACTTCGCCATGACCCCAGTCGAGCGCCAATTCGATATCTTCGAAGGCGCGGGAACGGGCTTCCGGTTTGATGATGAGGCGGTCGATGATAACATCGATGTCATGCCGCTTGTTCTTCTCTAAATCCGGCACATCCTCCAGCAAACTCAGTGTTCCATCCACGCGAACGCGGACAAAGCCCTGAGAACGGAGTTTGATCAAGGTCTCTTTGTGAGTGCCTTTTTCATGCTTCACCACCGGGGCCAAAATCTGCAGTTTGGTGCCCACTGGATTTTCCATGACGATATCGGCGATCGCCGATGGGGAGAAGGAAATAATCGGCTCGTTATGTTTCGGGCAATACGGAACGCCGATACGGGCGAAAAGAAGACGGAGGAAATCATAGATTTCCGTCACGGTTCCCACCGTGGAACGTGGGTTATGAGAAGTGGTTTTCTGATCGATGGAAATCGCCGGGGACAAACCTTCGATGCTGTCGACATCGGGTTTCTCAACACCACCCAAGAACTGGCGCGCATACGGGGAGAGCGATTCGACGTAACGGCGTTGCCCTTCGGAGTAGATGGTATCGAAAGCCAAGGTCGATTTGCCGGAGCCAGAAAGACCGGTGAAAACTGTCAGCGTTCCTTTCGGAATGCTGATATCGATATTCTTAAGGTTGTTCTCGCGAGCCCCTTTGACGACGATTTGCTTTTTGTTTTCCATACGCGGCTATTATCGCGGAATAGGCGCGAGGGCGCAAGCGAAACGCGACACACGGACGACGTGGAAAGAGAAAACGACACGCCAAGTTTGAAATAATGGCATTCCTTCCGCTCCCGTGTATAATATGTTGGCGCCGGGACGTAGCACAGCTTGGTAGTGCACTACCTTGGGGTGGTAGGGGTCACGCGTTCGAATCGCGCCGTTCCGACCAATCGCAACAAGACGCCTTCTCAATCCGAGAGGGCGTTTTTCGTTACAATCCCCTTTGTTTTGAGAGAAGACAGGCAGCGATATAAGGTCCGCTCACTCACATTCATGATGGCTGCCAAAGAACGGAAAGACAGTTTTGATGGACGATAGGCACGCATCTTGATCACCGCTTCGCCGATCCGCTTTTCCTTCGCGGTCAACGCGTTGGATTCAAGTTCCAAAACCCGATTTGAAATCCATGTTTCTCGTTCCTTTATTTCATACAATTCGGCTTCAATCCCATCGGCAATCAAAGAGAGAACGCCTTCAAAATAAGGATTCAGATTGCCGTGCGCAGCCGCCGATTCGGACCGCTTGAACGCCAAAAAGTAACGGCTGACATCGCGAGAGAAACACCAAGCAATCGAGATGGCAATCGGCGACCATAGCGAGTCCGATAACCACCGCGATAAGCCAAGTCTTCCGATGAGGCCATTCCCTCGAGAATAGGGATGGATATACTCCTCTAAGAAATGAAAAAGAAGCGGACCCAATAAGGAGTCCTCTTCACTAATCGCTATAGCGATTATCTTAGCCTCGTCGATGGCTTTCTGAGCCGCATCGATTTCGTTGAAGCGGCTGGCAATAGAAAAACCTGCCTCGGTGGACAGGTTCTTCCATGGTTTTTGGCGGAGGGGGAATTTGAGGATGGGGCCCCCATTCCGATAAACCGTCCGTAATAAAGGCAATTTCCCATAATGGTCGATGGATGCCGAAGCGTCCGCTTCCCGAAGCAAGCGCCACCGCTCATCCAATACTTGGGTTAAGGGGTCGAACCGCCTGCGGGCCGCCGCTACATCATTCACCGCCCGAAGAACGCGTTCTTTGAGACGGCATAGTTCGGGCGAATAGGAATAATAGAATTCCGCCTCGCCCAGTTTGAAACGCCGCGAACCCAATAGGAAATCGCGACGCTTTTCTTCCTCAATCCGCGAGGAAAAGAAGGTTAGTTGCATAAATATCTCCTTTGCGGGGGATATGATAGCCAAACCGATCTTTTAACGCGTGGAAGACGCTTGGTTTTTGAGGATATTGGGGAAATGAAAAAGAAAAAGCCCCGCAAATGCGAGGCCTTTTTGTGTTTTTATAGTCCGAACTTCTTGATCGCGGCGAAGCGGCTCTTGGCGTATTCTTCGCACTTGGTGAGGAGTTTTTCGGACTCGGCCGGATTGACGACCGGGAGCTGCGAGAAGCGGGTCTCGTGCATGAGGAAGTCACGGAACTTGCTCCAGTCGGGTTCCTTGCAGTCGATCTCAAGTCCCGGCTTGCCTTCCTTAACCTTGCGCGGGTCATAACGGAAGGTGGTGAAGTAACCGCATTCGACCGCGTCTCTCTCTTCCTTGATCGAGTTGGAGAGACCGCCCTTGATGCCGTGGTTGACGCAGGGGCAGTAGCAGATGATAAGGGACGGGCCGTCATAGGATTCGGCCTCTTTGAAGGCCTGGATGGCTTTCATCGGATTGGCGCCCAAAGCGATCTGAGCGACATAGACATGGCCATAGGCCATCGCCATGAGGGCGAGGTTCTTCTTCGCTTCTTTCTTGCCGGAAGCGGTGAACTTGTTGATCGAACCGGTCTGGCTCGATTTGGAAGCCTGACCGCCGGTGTTGGAATAGAGCTCGGTGTCGAGGACCATGACGTTGATGTCGGCCTCGTTGGCGATGACGTGATCGAGGCCGCCGTAGCCAATGTCGTAGGCCCAGCCGTCGCCACCGACGATCCAGACGGACTTATCGATGAGGTCGCGTTCGTAGACAAGGAGTTCCTTGACCGCTTCGTCTTTCGACGCCTTGACCGCTTCAATGAGCGGTTTGACGATCTGGCGGATGTAATCGCGTTCTTTGACGTGGGCGAGATAATCCGCGGCAAGGGCTTTGAGTTCGCCTTCCACCGCTTCGCTTTCGACCGCAGCCTGGAGGATGCGGCAGACGTTCGCGAGTTTGTAGTCGGTGGCAAGGCGCATGCCGAAGCCATATTCGGCGTTGTCTTCGAACAAGGAGTTCGCCCAAGCCGGACCATTGCCGTTTTCGTCGCGGACGAACGGGGTGAGCGGAGTGGAACCGCAGTAGATGGAAGAGCAACCGGTCGCGTTGGCGACGAGCATGTCTTTGCCGAATAACTGCGAGAGCAAGCGATAATACGGGGTTTCTCCGCAGCCGGCGCACGCGCCGCTGACTTCCATGTACGGCATGAGGAATCCGGCGCCCTTCACCGTGGTGATCGGGAACTTGTCGGCTTTATAGACGGTATGCTTGTAAAGATAATCGGCGCCTTCTTCCTGACGGAACTGGCTCTTGGCTTCGACCATCTTAAGCGCGAAGTGATCGTTGCCAAGGCGCTTCGCGGTGCCATTGGCCATACATTCGGCGACGCAGAGGCCGCAACCGACGCAATTCTTGGTCGAAACCTGGATGCGGTACTTAAGACCTTTGACGGTCGGACCCATCGCGTCTTTGAGGCCTTCTTTGACGACTTCCGGCGCATTCTCGACTTCTTTCTCATCGAGTAAGAACGGACGGATGGTCGCGTGCGGGCAGACAAAGGCGCACTGGTTGCACTGGATGCAGTAGGCGGGATTCCACTCCGGAACCATCGCGGCGATTTCGCGCTTGTCGTTGAAGGTCGCGTTCGGTTCCATCGTGCCATCGAGGAGTTCGTGGCTGCGGAAGGTGCTGGTCGGGATATCATCGCCATTCAAATCGGCCATGACATTGTAGTAGTCATCGAAGTAATCGTTGCCAGTCTCGCTCTTTCTGCGGGCGATCGGGAGTTCGATCCATTTTGGATCGACTTTGATTTCGCGGAGGCCGGAAGCGCCGCCATCGATCGCTTTGTAGTTGAGTTCGACGATGGCTTGGCCTTTCTTGGCATAGCTCTTCTCGGCGAACTTCTTCATCCACTTCTGGGCTTCTTCGTACGGCATGATCTGCTCATTGAGTTTGAAGAAGGAGGCCTGAAGGACGGTGTTGGTGCGACGGCCAAGGCCGATTTCCTCGGCGATCTTGTTGGCGTCGATGACGTAGAACTTCGCTTTGCGTTCCGCTAAGAGGTGTTTCATGCGGTTCGGCATCGAGCGGACGAGGGTTTCGTCATCCATATCGGTGTTGAGCAAGAAGGTGCCACCAACCTTAAGGTTGTTGATGATGTCGAAGCGGAAAATGTAGGTATCCAAGGAGCAGGAGATGAAATCGGCGTCCTTGACGTAGTATTCGCTGTGGATCGGGTTCTTGCCGAAACGGAGGTGCGAACGGGTCACGCCACCGGATTTGCGGCTGTCATATTGGAAATAGGCCTGCGCGTACTGATGGGTGGCGTCGCCGATGATCTTGATCGAGCTCTTGTTGGCGGACACGGTGCCATCGCTGCCTAAACCATAGAACAAGCAGGAGGTGTAATCGTGCTCAATCTGGAACGATTCATCCGGATCAATGGAGAGATGGGTCACATCGTCCTTGATGCCGATGGTGAAGGAATGGAAGCGTTCTTCCTTGTCGAGGAAGTCATAGACGGCCTTGATGTCTTTCGGCTGGGTATCTTTGCTGGATAAACCGTAACGGCCGCCGAGCACTTCGATATCCTTGCGGCCGACCTGAGAAAGGGCGACGAGGACATCCAAGTAGAGCGGTTCGCCTTCGGCGCCGTCTTCTTTGGTGCGATCGAGGACCGCGACTTTCTTGACGGACTTCGGGATGGCGTTGGAGAGGAGTTCTGCGCTGAAAGGACGATAGAGGTGGACTTTGACCAAGCCGACCTTCTCGCCGCGACGGAGGAGCTCATCCACCACTTCGCCGGCGGTTTCGGTCACCGAACCCATCGCGATGATGACTTTGGTGGCATTCGGATCGCCGTAGTAAACGAACGGGGCGTATTCGCGGCCGGTGAGGCGGCTCGCTTCTTTGAGGTATTTCTCAACGTAGCCGATGACGGCGGCGTGCTCGAGGTTCTGGGCTTCGCGGGTCTGGAAGTAGATATCGTCGTTTTCCGCGCCGCCGCGGGTAACCGCGTGGGTATGCGGGTTAAGGGCACGGGCTCTGAATGCTTCGACCTTTTCCATCGGAAGGATCTTCTTCCATTCTTCCGGATCGACGAATTCGACGTTCTGGACTTCGTGGGAGGTGCGGAAACCATCGAAGAAGTGAATGACGGGCAACGAGGAATCGATGGCCACCAAGTGGGCGACAGGGGCCAAATCGGCGATTTCCTGGACGGAACCGCTGCAGAGCATCGTCGCGCCGGTCTGACGGCAGGCATAGATATCCTGATGATCGCCGAAGATCGAGAGGGCGCGGGTGGCTAAGCTACGGGCGGACACGTGAAGGACGGCCGGGAGCAATTCGCCAACCCATTTATAGATATTGGGGATCATGAGAAGCAAACCTTGCGAGGCGGTATAGGTCGTCGCAAGAGCGCCGCCTTGAAGGGCGCCGTGGACGGCACCGGACGCGCCGGCTTCGCTTTGCATCTCCATGACTTTGACCGTGGAGCCAAAGAAGTTCTTTTGACCCTTGGAGGCCATGACATCCACGAGTTCCGCCATCGGGGAGGACGGGGTGATCGGGAAGATGGAGGCGACTTCAGAGAAGTAATAAGATTCCTGACCAGCCGC
>CAMYXQ010000026.1 GCA_947303105.1 uncultured Caryophanales bacterium
CATAGAAAACGTAGATCAGAACCATGGCGATGACGACGAGGGCAAAGAGGCATAGTTTCAATACAAATTGCACCTTTTCATGCTTCAGATGCTCAAAGTACGGGAGGATTTTCCGTTCCTTTTCGCCGAAGGAAGCCAAGGAGATCGCGTTGGTGCTGACCCCCATCCGTCCGGTGTCATCCTCGTTGAGGGTGATGGCGGTCCGATTCGCCTTCGGCGCGGGAAAACGCTTTTCTGGCAAACGCTGAATCCGCTCCCTGTAACGGGCCCACTTTTTCTGACGTGTTTCCATAACGTCATTTATTCTAACTTAAAACATTCATAGAAGCGAATAAATGCGCTTCTCAGACTCTTTTCTCACATGGTCACATTGCACAAGGAAAGAGAAGATTCTATAATCAAACAGACGTTACAAGGAGGAATACGAATGCCCAGTAAAGTTTCTGTCAATAACGATGCCTGCATCGGTTGCGGCCTTTGCGTTGGAAGCTGCCCGGATCTCTTCGAATTTGGTGATGATGGCAAGGCTGTTGCCGTCGATGCCCCGGTTACCGATGAGGCCGCCGCGGAAGACGCCATTGCGAATTGCCCGGTTGGCGCCATCGTTGGTGAATAATCAACAATAAAAAGAGCCCCAGTTGGGGCTTTTTTTAATTCTTGGTTTCGAACCGCAGTAATTTGTGGGTATATCGGTAGATGAGGAAGGTCACCGCCAGGACGATGGCGTTCTTTATGACATTGAGCGGAACGACGAAATAAATGCCATATGTCCAACCGAGTTCTTTCACCGCCGGATTGGCTGCTTGGCACATGGCCAGCAAGGCATCATAACTGAAGCCCATGACGAACATATAGAACGGCAAGATGGCATAAATGTTGAGCAGCAACGAGACGATGAGTTGGACGAAGAAACTGACGGTGAAGCCGATGGCCACCCCTTTGAGGTTGCGGCGTTTCTTATAGATGATCGCCGCCGGCAAAATGAAGGCGGCCGAGAAAACAAAGTCGGCAAGTTCTCCAACGGCCAAAGTCGAGGTCATCGGCAACTTGATCAACGTCTTGATGGCAAGGGCACCGATGCCGGCCCAAGGACCGTAAGCGAATGAGGCGATAAACACCGGCACTTCATCGAAGTGAATCGCTAAGAACGGCGGCAAGAACGGCAGGTGGATTTGGAAAATCGGGACGACATAAAGGACCGCGGATAAAGCGCCGAAGATGGCGACTCGGGCGATGAATCTCGTCGTAGTCCGCTTCCGGCCACCGACGGTGATGCCGATGAAGCGGGCGATCAGGAACAACAAAACGAGGGCCAAGCCGATGAAGACATATACTCGCCAATCGTTCCAATTCATGAAAAGTCTCCCCGATGCAGCAGGGAGACTCTAATCACAATCGATTAGCTTCTAACATCCGGACTTTACCGTTGGCCCTGGAATCTCACCAGATCATGCTTGTTGCCAAGCTCGCGGGCTTTACCGCCAGTCGACGTAATTCTCGTCGCCCTGAAGCGCAACCATTATAGCACTGCGATAATGTCTTGCAATAAATGTGTTTTTAAAGCGGTTTCGCGGTGATTTTCGCCCAAGAACGAGGGTATTTCGCAGGGATTTCACCGTGACGACGGATAAAGATGTTTGAGCGAGGATCACCATTCGGCAAGGTGTCTTCCACATTGGCGACCAATTCGAGATTGAGGGTTTTCATCGCGTTCTTGGCCTCGCGGATTTCCTCATCCGCTTTGCTGCCTTTCATCGCCAGAATGAGTCCGCCGTCTTTCGCAAACGGGGCAGTGATTTCGAGAAGGACCGGCAAGAAGGACACCGCTCTAGCGGTGACGACATCGAATGCATTCCGTTTCTGATATTCTTCGGCCCGACTATTCACAACCTCAACGTTGTTGAGTTTGAGTTCGGCCACCACTTTCTCAAGGAAACGGCACCGCTTTGCGGTGGCATCCAACAAAACGAAGTGGCGTTCCGGGAAAGCGATCGCCCAAACGAGCCCGGGGAATCCGGCGCCGCTGCCGACATCTAAGAAAGTCTTGCCGACAAAGTGCTCGCTTAGGGTTGGAAGCAAACAATCGAAGAAATGCTTTTCAACCACATCGGGAACTTCTTTGATCGCCGTCAGGTTGTAATGGCGGTTTTCTTCGAGAAGAATGTCGCAGTAACGGGAAAGAAGGGCGACTTTGTCTGAATTCAAGATGCCTCTCGGCTCATAAAACGAGAGCAATTCCTCGTAGGTCATAAGAGCCCCTCCTTCTTCAGTGTCAGGATCAAAACCGAGATGTCAGCGGGATTGACGCCGCTGATACGGCTGGCTTGGCCAATCGTTCTCGGCTGGACCATCGCTAATTTCTGACGCGCTTCTAATCGAAGCCCTCCCATTGTCGCATAATCGAGATTGTCCGGGAGATAATAGTTTTCCAATTTGCGGTTTCTTTCGGCGTCGCTCAATGCTTTGCGGATATAGCCTTCGTATTTGACTTTGGTTTCGAGCGCTAAGACAGAGGCATCATCGAATCTATAAGATTCGAGTTCAGGCATATGCCCAGCGATTTCCCGGTAATGGAGATTCGGTCGGCGCAACAACTCGATGCCTTTGTGACCGATTGCCACATCGTCATATCCATTCGCCAGTAAATAAGGGGCGATGCCTTCTTTGTCGGCGACATTGGTGACGCTCATAATCTGGATCGCTTCATCGATTTGGGCGTATTTGTGCAAAAACTTCGCATAACGATCGTCAGAAATGAGGCCAATGTTGTGGCCATGTTCAGTTAAACGCAAATCAGCGTTATCGTGACGGAGCAATAAACGATATTCGGCTCGCGAAGACAAGAGGCGATATGGTTCATCGGTGCCTTTGGTGACTAAATCATCAATCATGACGCCGATGTAAGCTTCGTCGCGGCGAAGGATGAACGGCTCTTGTCCGCGCATCTTGCGAACGGCATTGATGCCAGCCATCAGGCCTAAGCCTGCGGCTTCTTCGTAGCCAGAAGTGCCGCAGATTTGGCCAGCGCCATAAAGACCCGAGCACTTTTTGAATTCAAGGGTCGGACGGAATTCCAAAGGATCTACTGAGTCGTATTCGATTTGATAAGCCCATTTGAGAATCTTCGCATGTTCCAAACCCGGAAGGGTGTGGATGAGTTGTTCTTGGATATCGTGACTGAAGCCAGTCGAGAAACCTTGAACATAGATAGAATCCCCATTCTCGACTTCTGGCTCGAGAAACAACTGATGACGGGGTTTGTCCGCAAAGCGGACGACCTTGCTTTCAATCGATGGGCAATAACGCGGACCAACGCCGGTGATGACGCCATTGAAGACAGCGGATTCGGGAAGATGATCGCGGATAATGCGGATCGTTTCTTCCGTCGTGTAAATCAAATAGCAGGGAAGTTGGTCTTCAATCGGCACAAAGGTGTCCGTAAGGTAAGAGAACGCCAATTCGCCTTCCTGCCCCGGTTCGATTTTGGCTTTGGAAAAATCAATCGTGTTCTTATTAACGCGGGGCGGGGTTCCGGTTTTAAGACGCATCATACGAACGCCAAGGTTCGCAATCGAGGCGGATAAACCATGAGAGGCATCCTCGCCATCGGGGCCGCCAGGAACCGAATCATAACCGGAAATAATATGGCTTTCCATATAGGTTCCAGTCGTGAGAATCGCCGCTTTGCAGTTGACGATTTCACCACTCTTAAGTTTGACACCTTTTATCGTGAAATTTTCCACAATGAGTTCGGTGACTTCATCCTCTAAAATATCGAGGTTTTCGGTCTGGTCCAAAACCGATTGGACATAGGCTGGATAACCATATTTATCGACCTGGGCACGCAGGCATTGAACGCCAGGACCCTTGGCCGTATTGAGCATTTTGATCTGCAACGGATGGTGATCGGCGAATAAGCCCATCATCCCGCCGAGCGCATCGATCTCACGGACGACGATACCTTTCGCGCTGCCGCCGATATGGGGGTTGCATGGGGTATTGGCAATCATCTTTTTGTTGAGGGTGATGAGCAAAGTTTTCGCGCCTAAATGAGCGGCGCTCATGGCCGCTTCGACACCGGCGTGTCCACCACCAACTACAACAATCTCGTATTCCATAACTATCCGATTGAATCACTCATATCCAGTTTGATCAACTGGTTCAGCTCGACGGCATATTCCATCGGCAATTCGCGACTGAAGGGTTCGATGAAACCCATGATGATCATCTGGGTCGCCTGTTCTTTGGTCAAACCTCTGCTCATCAAATAGAAGAGCTGTTCCTCATTGATTTTCGACACGGTCGCTTCGTGTTCGATATAGGACGAGGAATTGCGCATTTCATTCTTGGGATAAGTGTCGCTCGCGGAGCGGTCATCCAAGATCAAAGTGTCGCATTCTACGTGCGCATGGGCATTATCCGCGCCTTCGTGAACGCGAACCGTGCCGCGATAATTGGCGACGCCGCCGTTGCGGCAAATCGATTTGGAGATGATCGTCGAGGACGTATTCTTGCCGATGTGGATCATGCGAGCCCCATTGTCCTGGAACTGGTTTTTGCCACCGACGGCAATGGAAATGACGTTCCCGCGTGCGCCGTCTCCTTTTAAGATACAGGCCGGGTATTTCATATTCCGGTAGGAGCCGATATTGCCATCGACCCATTCCATGAATCCGCCTTCTTCGACAAGGGCGCGCTGGGTGACCAAATTCACGATGTTGCCACTCCAGTTTTGAATGGTTGTGTAACGGCAATGGGCGCCTTTGAGAACGATGATTTCCACCACCGCGGCATGCAGAGATTCTTTTTGGTAAACCGGGGCGGTACAACCTTCCACATAATGGATATCGCTGCCTTCGTCGCAGATGATGAGCGAGCGTTCGAACTGCCCGGTTTTCTCATTGTTGATGCGGAAATAAGACTGCAACGGTTTCTCGAGTTTCACGCCTTTCGGGACGTAAATGAACGAGCCGCCGCTCCAGACAGCACCGTTGAGCGCGGAGAACTTGTTATCGCCAATCGGAACCACGGATCCGAAGTACTTTTTGAACAATTCCGGATAGAGGGCAAGTCCCATATCCGTTGACAAAAAGATAACTCCTTTTTTCTCCACTTCTTCCAGCATGTTATGGTAGACGACCTCACTCTCGAATTGGGTGGTGACGCCAGCCAAATATTTCCGTTCCGCTTCGGGGATGCCGAGTTTGTCGAAAGTGTTTTTCACCGATTCGGGAACGTCATCCCAGGACTCTTCTTCTTTGGCGGAGAAGGTGTTGTAGTAGCTGTAGCTATCAAAATCGAGGAATGAAAGATCCGGGCCATACTTCGGAAGGGGCATCTTTTCGAAAGCATGAAGCGCCTTCAACCGATACTCGGTCATCCATTCTGGTTCATTCTTATGCTTGCTGATGGCTTTGACAACTTCATCGTTTAAACCAACGCCAGTTGAAAACACCGTCTTCGCGTCGGTCTTGAAGTCGTATTGATATTCCTCATCCAAGAACTTGGTGTCTGCCATCTTATTTGTCTTCCATTAAATCCTTCATCGCCGTCCAACCCATCGTCGCGCAATGGATGCGGGCGGCTTGCTTGCCGGTGTTGATGAAAACGATTGCTTCATCCAGCACGCTTTCATCGTATTCTTTTTCCTCAATCATATTGAGGAATTGTTCGATCATATATTTGGATTCCTTGAACGATTTGCCGATGACTTGGTCGCAAAGGATATCGGTCGAAGCGGTTGAAATCGTGCAAGCGACGCCATTCCACAAAGCGTCTTCGACAATGCCGTCTTTCTCTTTGAGATAGACGTGGAAGTCATCGATGCAGTTGGTGCTTTCGGCGTGAACCGAAACATATCCGTCTTTGACGGGGTCGGCTTTATGGCGCGGAGAGGAATAATGATCCATGATGATTTCGCGCATCATCATCGGGGTTAACTCAAAAGTAGGCATCTAAGAACTCCTTTCCGTGACTGACGGCATCCGCCAAAGCGTCGATTTCTTCTTTGCTGGTATAGAAGTAGACGGAAGCCCGCACCGTGGCCACTGTGCCAAGGAAGTCATTGAGCAACTTGGCGCAGTGTTGGCCAGAACGGCAAGCAATTCCTTTGGAATTGAGTAAGGTTGCCGCATCCTGGGCGAACACCCCATCGATATTGAAGGTGATAATTCCGGACTCGCTATCGGGGTTGTAGATATGAGCCATTCCGGTTTCTTGCAGTTTTTGAACCGCATAGCGTTTCAATTCTTTCTCGTGGCGTTCGATATTCTCCATACCAACCGACTGGAGATAATCCACCGCAGCCTTGAGTCCGAGAATACCTTCGATATTTTGGGTGCCGGCTTCGAACCGCATCGGGGGTTCATAAACATCCACCGTGCAATCTTTCTTGAAACGGACATTCATTCCGCCACCGGTCAGGAAGGCATGGGTTTCTTTCAATAAGTCATAACGGCCATAGAGAACGCCGATGCCGGTCGGGCCGCACATTTTATGTCCGCTGAAGGCGAGGAAATCACATCCAAGATCGCGGACATCGGTCTTCAAATGCGGAACGGATTGAGCGCCATCGCAAACGAGGATCGCCCCATTTTTGTGAGCGATTTCCGCGAGTTCCTTAACCGGGGCGATGTATCCCAAAACGTTGGTTACCGCCGCAATTGCGACGATTTTCGTATTTTTTGTGATTGTTTTGGCGAGGTTTTCGCTGGTAAGACGGCCTTCTTTGGTCAAGGGGATAAACCGCACTTTGGCCCCAGTCATCTCGGCGACTTGGAACCAAGGCAAGACGTTGGAGGCGTGCTCGGCTTCGGTGAGAAGGATCTCATCGCCAGCCTGTAAATGATAGGCGGCATAACCATAAGCGATGAGGTTGAGCGACTCAGTCGAGCCGGCGGTGAAAACGATCTCGCGCGATTCGGCGCCGATAAAATCAGCCACCGTTTTCCGCGCCTCGGCGATCGCCAAATCCATGTTGTGGCAAAGATCGTAATCGCCGCGATGGGCATTGGAGGTCTGCTCGGTATAGTATTTGGTAACCGCTTCGATGACCGAATCCGGTTTGAAAGTCGTGGAGGCATTGTCCAACCAAACCAAAGGTTTCCCTTGCATTTGGATGCCATTTCTTAACATCGGGAAATCGGAACGGATTTTCGCTAGATCAAACACGATAAATACCTCCTTCGATTTCAGATTCGATTCTTTGCCGCAAGGATTCGTCGGCAAAGTAGGATGCGATAGGTTTCAGATAGCCAAGGGTGATAAGACGCTTTGCGTCTTCTTCGGATAACCCGCGGCTTTCGAGATAGAAAAGATGGTCATCATTCAGTCGACCGACCGACGCGCCATGGGAAGCTTTGACATCATTGTCGGCGATCTTGAGGATCGGCGAAGCCGCCCCTTTGGATTCCTTATCAAAGAGGATGACCTTTGCTTCCTGACGGGTCGCGGAGTTCTTCGCGTTCTTTTCAATAGACGAAGTCCCAAGGAAAGAGACATTCGATTTTTCCGAAGCGATCCCATAACTCGAAATCAAGGATTCCGAATGGGGTTCGAGATGAATCGCGTTTGGAATGTATGTTTTCACCGAATCGCCTTTGCCTAATGCGGCCAAATGGAATTCGGATGTCGCGCCCTCTTCTAAGGCGATTTCCACATTGAGTTTGGAAGAGCCGATGGAGAAGTCCGCGAGAGCAGCCTCTAGAGAGGCTCCTTTCTTGACGCGGATCTTCAATTCGCCAGTCGGGAGGACGGAGAAAAACGCCATCTCAAGATGGAGGGTTTCGCCTTCGGGAACGACTAAGTCGTTAACGGGAAGACAATCAATGAATTGGAGATCGTTATTCTCAGCCATTCACTTTCACCTTCGTGCCACAGGCTCCGATGCTCATGTCGTTCATCGGTTTGCCGATCTCTTTTTCGACGGATACGCCATACTCGGTTTTGATCCATTCATAACCCTCACGGTCGATTCTCTCGATGAGTTCGGGTCCGCCTTCGACGACGATGCGGCCATTCACGAGGATGGCGGCTCTCGTCGGATGGATGAGGGAATATAGACGAGCATAATGGCTGATTACGAGGAATCCGGTGCCGGTTTGCTGTTGTTTTTCGATTTCTCGGGCGACAACGTGCAAGGCATCCACATCGAGGCCGGAGTCGATTTCGTCGAGCATGGCCACCGACGGATTCAGGAGTTTCATTTGGAGGATCTCATTCCGTTTCTTCTCGCCGCCGGAGAACCCTTCATTGAGATTGCGTTTACTCATCTCGAACGGGATCTCGGTCTCGGCATAGGCTTTCTGAAGTTTGGAATAGAATTCGAATAGTTTGATAGGCTGTTCCCGGCGGGCGTTCAGGGCGGCCTTGTAGAAATCGGCCGAATTGAGCCCGGGGACCTCGCTCGGATACTGCATGGCGAGGAAAATGCCGGCTTTGGAACGTTCGTTGACCGGCATGGCCAAAACATCTTGGCCGTCCAAGGTGATCGAGCCTTCCGTCACGGTGTAGGCGGGATTGCCCATGATCGCCGCGAGCAGGGTGCTCTTGCCATGGCCGTTAGGGCCGAGCAAGGCGATCGTTTCGCCGTCCTTGATTTCGAGGTTCAAGCCGCGGAGGATCTCCGTATCACCGGCATTGACGTGCAGGTTTTTGATCGATAAAGTTGCCATAACCCACCTCCAAAGATGCGTTCCCTATTCTAGTCAGGGGGCAAAATCTTGGCAAATCATATGATAAATAAGTTTGTTTTCTATGAGAAAAACAATCGTTTCATTTCGCCCTTGCAACCATTCTCTTATGAGAATAAACTTTCTAGGCAATCTTTTTTTGCGTAAGGAGGAGCAAATCCAACACATGAAAAAACGTAAAACTGCTCTTGGCCTTATGATGATGCTTGCGACGGCTGCCGCCGCCGTGGGCTGCAATGAGGCTACTCCTGATGCCAATGGAAGCGTCATGACTTACAAAGACGCTTCGGGAAATGTGGTATCCTACACGGCAAAGGAGCTATTAGGGAGCTATCAGGAAGCCGGTGCTTCAGCGGCGACGGAATTCGACAAGGTGTACGAAGTCCTCGTCCGTAAGTATTATCAGCAACCGGAACAGGCCGCCGATCTCAAGCGCCTGACCAATGAAGCGGACTACGATGTTGCCAACGACCAGACCCGCGCCCGTAAGAACGCCGATTCGAACGGTACCACCTACGAAGCGGAATTCGAATCGATTCTCGAGTCGAATAACGTCAAGAACATCGATCAACTCAAACAATACCACTTATACGAACGGGAAAAAGCCCAGTTCGAGCAAGACTATAACGACACCCACCGCGACGCCATGCGCGACGGCAGCGATGATGGCCTCGCCTCCGACGATCTCTTGTTCAGCGCCGATCCGGATTACGGACGCGAGAACAAGGGCTTCATCAAAGAGGAAATCCCTTATCACATCCGCCACATCCTCGTCAAAGTGAGC
>CAMYXQ010000027.1 GCA_947303105.1 uncultured Caryophanales bacterium
CGCGGCCGAAGTGGAAGACTACGCCTCTTATTCACTGGCCGATCTCATCGCCGCCGGCAAGGGCAAGAAATTCCCCCTTCTCGTCATGTTGGATGGCATTGAAGACCCCCATAATCTGGGTGCGATCTTACGTAGCGCGGATGCCTTCGGAGTCGATGGCATCATCGTGAAAAGCCGTGGCGAGGCCCCTTTGAACGCCACGGTCGCCAAGGTCTCTACCGGAGCGATTGAGTTCGTCAAAATCGCCGAGGTCACCAATCTGAACCAAGCGATCGATACCCTGAAAAAAGCGGGGTATTGGATCGTTTCCACTGATGGATATTCAACCGTAGATTACGGGGATATTGATTATAAATGCCCGATTTGCGTGGTTATTGGAAGCGAAGGATTCGGCATTTCCAAGCTGGTTTTGAAGAACAGCGACTTCGTTGTTCGCATCCCGATGTACGGCCACGTGAACTCCCTCAACGCCTCGAACGCCGCCGCGATCTTGCTGGCAGGCATCGATTACAAACGCCGCCACTGATTCATCCCGATTAGAAAGGGACCGCTATGGATCAGTTTTCGGCGTCGACCGATGAAGAGTTGATTCTTTTGTCACGCATGGGCGACAGTCGGGCGAACCTCGCGCTGACCCAACGTTATTGCGGTCCGGCCCGGATCAACCATATCCGTCGGGTCGCGCCAGATCTCTTGGGGCGGTTTTCATTATGGGAAGTTTCATCGGTCGCCCTCCGCGTCTTTTGGAAATGCCTCGACGGATATCGGTTTGGGAATTCGCGTTTCTTTACGTACTACATCACCTCCCTGCGTTTCGCGCTCAGCCGCTTCCGGCGCGAGATGATCCAGATGTCCGTCCGCTGCGTGTCGATCGACTCGTTAGCCAAACGGGATTCAACATATACCCTGCATGATGTCGTGACCGGAGAACGAGATTTGGATGACCCCCGCCAATACGTGAATTACTTTGAGACCTTAGACAAATACCATCGCCTGCCGAAGACAGTGACCAAGGAGATGTTAGAAATCGCCAAACTCCGATTGGAGGGTCTGACCTATTATCAAATCGCCGAAAAAATGGGCATGACCTATCGCCAAGCCAGAAGTCGGCACGAAAAATACCTTTCCATCGCCCGCAAGACATTCGACGTGAAATGACCCGTCATTTCCTTGACAGTGGCCTAGAATAAGACTATTCTAGTCACGCTAAGGTTGACTACATGGCTAGGGAAAAGGTTTTTTTGATTTGCTCAGAATGCTTGTCGCGGAACTACACGACAAAAAAGAAATCGGACGATCCGAATCGGTTTGAGATCAAAAAATACTGCCCGACCTGTGGCCGGCACACCTTACACAAAGAAAGCAAATAAAGGAGGACAACCATGGCATCACCCAAGAAATACATGAAAGAGGTTGTCAAAGAAGGCAAGAGAATCCGTTGGCCGAAGCGCGAGGAACTCTGGCCGGCAATCGTCACCGTTATCGTCATCGCGGTCTTCGTGGCCATCTTCCTTTCGATTTGGGATTTACTAGCTGCCAACATCATTTCGCAGCTGAAAGGCGCCTTTGGCGGATAAGGAGATAAACAATGGCAGCACAATTAGGCGAAAAGCAGTGGTATATCGTCACCACCTTCTCAATGCATGAATCCAAAACGGCCGACAATCTTGTGAAGCGTATTCACTCGATGGGTATGGAAGACCTCATCCTCCGCGTCCTCGTCGCCGAACAGGATGTCCCCGTCCTCAAAGACGGACTCCCTACGGGAAAGACCAAAAAGAAGAACCTCTATCCTGGTTACATCTTCGTTGAGATGATCATGACTGATGAGTCCTGGTACATCGTCCGTAACACCCCGGGCGTCACCGGTATCGCCGGTTCCAGCGGCGGCGGTCAGAAGCCGACCCCCGTCTCCCGCGAAGAGATCGAACCGGTCCTTAAGAGAATGGGCATGATCGACAGCTCGATGTACGATCGTTACAACGTCGGCGATGCGGTCAAGGTCATCCATGGCCCGCTCGAAGGCACCGAAGGCACGATCATCTCCATCGACAAAGACACCGGCGCTTGCCGCGTCGAGACCATCTTCTTCGGAAGAAGCACTCCGGTCGATGTCGACTTCTCGGAGATCGAGAAAATCTAACAAAAGACGACTCCGCACGAAACGCGGAGTTTTCTTTTCCCTTAATATATGAATATTTGTTCATAAATACTTGCAATCGTTTTCAAGCGTTCTATAATGGCATCGAAATATGAAGAAGTGTTCATATTATGTCCCAGATGCCAAACGATGAAACCTTACACAAAATGGAAGCGACCCTGAATGTCGCCAGCGACTTCACCCGTCTTAAAATCCTTTATTGCATCGACTATGAAGAAAGGTCGGTGGGGGAGATCGTCTCGGCCCTCGGCGTGAGTCAATCGCTCGTATCCCATCAACTCGATGTGCTTAAAAAAGCTCATCTTGTTTCCGTCCGCAAAGAAGGCCGGAAGGTCTTTTATAAATTAGATGACTATCACGTGAACGCGCTTTTGAGCGTGGTTCGCGATCACGTCGAAGAGGCTGACGAATGAAGGAAGAAGAGAAGAAAGAAAGTCGGTTTTTCTTCATCTTGAAGATCATCCGCATCGTCGTGGCCATCGGCCTAGCGGTGATGGCTTTGGTGTGGCTGACCGAAGACAAGGTTGGTCTGATGTGGAATCTGACCATCAATATCACCGCCTGGCTCATCGCCGGCGCCGAGATTGGTTATCAGATGCTCAAGGGCATCTTCCGCGAAAAGGAATTCTTTAGCGAAGCTACCTTGATGACCTTGGCGACCATCGCGGCATTCTGCCTCCGTTTCTTCGGCCCTGACCAAAACAATTTCTTCGATGCCGTCATTTTGATTGTTCTCTATCAAATCGGCGAATTGCTTCAGGACATCGCCACCGACAAGAGTCGCGAAGCCATTGTCAATGCGGCGGCCCTTCGGGCTTCTGTCGCCCATCGCATCCTCGAAAGCGGCATTGAAGATGTTGATCCTCAAACTTTGTCGCTTGGCGATCATATTGAAATCCGCGTTGGTGAAACGATTCCCGCGGATGGCGTCGTATTATCCGGAAGTGGCGCGGTTGATTTGTCTTCCTTAACCGGCGAATCCGATCCTCAACCCATTGAAGAACAAGGGACCGTTTATTCTGGAACGAAACTTGTTGCCGGATCCCTTATTGTTTCGGTCAGCAAATCATACGAGGATTCAACCGTTTCTAAGATCATTAAGTTGATTGAAGAAGGCGCTGAATCCAAAGCGAAAGGACATCGTTTCGTTGATAAATTTGCAAAGTATTACACACCAATTGTTTTTGGGGTTGCGATTCTCCTTTGCGTCATCCCTCCTCTCTTCCTTGGAATTCATGAAAAAGAGGTCTGGGGCCAGTGGCTTTTCATCGGCATCAGCGCCCTGATCATCGCCTGTCCTTGCGCGATTGTCATTTCGATCCCTCTGGCGTATTTCTCCTCGCTTGGTGCCGCCTCGAAACGCGGTATCCTCATCAAAGGCGCCAACCTGCTTGATCGACTCGCTGAGCTCAAAACGGTGGCCATGGACAAAACCGGCACGCTTACTAAGGGCGAATTTTCCGTTATTTCCGTAAAACCAGTGGGAATTGAAAGAAATTTCCTCCTCGAACTGGCTTCTGCCGCCGAATCGAGAAGCAACCATCCGCTTGCTCTCGGCATCCAAAAAGAGATGATTTCCTTTGAGAGAGACGCCATCTCCGATTATGCGGAAGTCCCTGGCAAAGGCATTACCCTTGCCTATCAGAAAAAGCCTCTCATCATTGGCCGCCAGGAATTCATCGCTGAGCATGGTTTCGATGTTGAATCGGCCACCGAACCCGGTTCCGCCCTCTATGTTTGCTATGATGGATCGTATGTCGGAAATATTGTTTTGAGTGACAAAATCAAAGAGGAAACAAAAGAGTTCGTTTCCCGCTTGAATTCCTATAACATCCAGCCCGTTCTTTTGTCCGGCGACAATGGGGCGAATGTGGCCGCTGCCGCCAGTGAAGCGGGCATCGGCGAATACCGCGGCGCCCTCTTGCCCGGGGACAAACTAGAAGAGATTAAGCGCCTTCGTGACACCCAAGGTCCGGTCGCCTTCATGGGCGATGGCATCAACGACGCGCCTTCGATCGCTCTTGCCGATGTGGGCGTTGGAATGGGGGCGATGGGCAGCGATCTCACCATCGATGCGGCGGATGTCGTGATCATGGACGACAACCCCGAAAAAGTGGCGGACTCCATCAGCATCGCGAAACGTTGCCGTCGGAGGATCATCTTCGACATCGTCGCCGCTCTCGTTGTGAAAGTTGCGGTTGTTCTCATGGCAATTTTCATCCCGAATTTCCCGCTATTCGTCGCCGTTGCTGCCGATACTGGACTGACTTTAATTCTTATAGGAATTACGGTCACGCTGCTGTGGCAAAAACCCCGGAAATAATGCCTAAGGGCGCGCCTCTACTCGAATTGGCGCGCCTTTTTTTGTGCTTGCGCTCTCAAAAACATACGCGTATATTATTTAAACGTGCGCAGAAAACGCACAGCGTGGAAGGACGTTAACGAGCGTCCGAACCACTGCATAATTCTCAGAATTAAGGAGGAGAACTATGGCGAAAAAAATCGTTAAGGTTCTGAAAATGGAACTCCCCGGTGGGGAAGCCAAGCCAGGACCTAAGCTTGCTTCCGCTGGCGTTCAGATGGCCAAATTCTGCACCGACTTCAATGCGAAGACGGCCGACAGAAGGGGACAGACCGTTCCTGTCATCATCACCGCCTACGAAGACAAGTCCTTCAGCTTCGAAATCAAGACCAGCCCGGTTGCCGGTTTGATCTTGAAAGCGGCTGGAATCCAGAAAGGCTCAGGCAATCCGAAGAAGATTGTCGGCCGCATCACCAAAGCGCAGCTTGAGGAAATCGCGCAATACAAGATGCCGGACCTCAACGCCAATGACATCGAGGCAGCGAAGCGCATCGTTGCCGGCAGCGCCCGTCAAATGGGTGTTGAAGTGGTGGACTAAGGAGGGAGCGACAGCATGAAACAAGGTAAGAAATATCGTGCCGCAGCCGAACTCATCGAGAAAGATCGTCTCTACACGATCGAAGAGGCTGCCCCGCTTCTCAAGAAGACCTCCACAACCAAGTTCGATTCCGCCATCGATGTGAGCTTCGCTCTCAACGTCAACCCGACGAAGGCCGATCAGCTCATCCGCGGAACCATCGTATTGCCCCACGGCAACGGCAAGACCAAGAAAGTCCTCGCCGTCACCATGAGCAAACAGGAAGAGGCGAAGGCGGCCGGTGCCGAATTCGTCGGCGGCAAAGAGATGCTCGAGAAGATCCAGAGCGAAAACTGGTTCGACTTCGATATCATCGTCGCCACCCCGGATATGATGGGCGAACTCGGAAAAATGGGCCGTTTGCTCGGTCCGAAGGGTTTGATGCCGAACCCCAAAACCGGCACCGTCAGCATGAACATCGGCGAAGCGATCACCGAAATCAAACGCGGCAAAATCGCCTACCGTGTCGACAAGGACGGCAACCTCAACGTTTCCGTTGCCCGCTGCTCGTTCTCTGACGAAGCCATCGCCGACAACATCAAGGCGCTTTGCGACACCATCGTCCACAGCCGTCCTTCGACTGTCAAAGGCACCTACATCAAGAATGCCGTCGTCCACACGACAATGGGCCCTGGCATCAAAATCACCTTCGAAGGCAAGAACTAAGCCCTCGAAACCACACATTGGTGAATTGCTTGCTATACCTAAGATAGCAACGGGCAAGTGCCTTAATCCATCACGTTGCTGAGGTTATCGTTCGTAAATCATTCACTCACTAGTTATAGAAAGCATCACATAGTCGACCCAATAAGAAAGGAGGAATTGCATGAACAAAGAAGTTCTCGCCAGCAAACAAGAGACCGTCAACGAAATCGCTGAGAATCTCAAGAATTGCGGCTCGCTTACCATCGTGTCCTATCATGGATTAACCGTGGCTGAGACAACCGAACTTCGTCGGACCCTTGCGACCAAGAATGCCAAGATGGCGGTTTACAAAAACTCGCTCGTCGAACGCGCCCTCGTCGCCAATGGAACCGCTGTCCTCGATGAGTATCTCGAAGGCCCGAACGCCTTCGTCTTCTCCAAAGAAGTCAGCGACGCGCCGGCCATCCTTCGCAAATTCGCCCGCTATCACGACGCCCTCGTCATCAAGGGTGGCCTCGTCGAAGGCAAGGCGTATGACGCGAAAGGCATGATCGCCTTCGCTACCATGCCGAACAAAGAAGGTTTGCTCTCTATGTTCTGCCAATGCCTGAACGCTCCAGTACGGAAGTTCGCCGTCGCCGTGAACGCTATCGCGGAAAAAGGTGCCCCCGCAGCGGAAGCTGCCCCGGCCGCCTAAGCCTATAGGAGGAAATTACCATGGCTGAGAAATTAACCAATGAACAGATCATCGACACGCTCAAACAATTGACCGTCGTCGAACTCAACGAACTCGTCAAACTCGTTGAAGAAACCTTTGGCGTCAGCGCCGCGGCCCCCGTTGCCGCTGCCCCGGCCGAAGAAGAAGGACCGGTCGCGAAAGGACCGACCGAGGTCTCCCTCTTCCTCAAGAGCGTTGGTGGCGCGTCGAAAGTCGCCGTCATCAAAGCGGTCCAGGCCATCACCGGCCTTGGCCTTATGGATGCCAAGAAACTCGTTGACGGCGCCCCTGTCGCCATCAAAGAGAAAATCAGCCCGGTCGAAGCCGAAGCGCACAAGAAGACGCTCGCCGAAACCGGTGCCGAAGTCGAAATCAAATAAGTCGACTTCCCTGTTGTTTTCGATCCCCTCCCGCAAAGCCGTCGCCTAGTGGGAGGGGGTTTCTGGTTTTTTGGAGGGAGGATTTCCGATGGCTCAGTACTTCGATAACGTCGAGATTGCTAATGCAAAAATCTACGATTACGAAGCCGTTGTGCTCGGGAAAACGTATGCCCTCCAAGGAACCGATGGGACCTTTTCCAAAGACTGTTTGGACGATGGTACGAAGTTGTTGCTTGAAACCATCCTCCAAGCTGATCTTGGGACAAAGATCCTCGACCTTGGCTGTGGGACAGGCCCAATCGGACTAATTCTGTCTCACGCCGACCCGACGCGCATCGTGACGATGTCCGATGTGAATCTTCGGGCCCTCGACCTCGCCAAAAAGAACGCCGAACGCCTTGGCGTTGCCTCGCGAGTCGAGATCGTCCATAGCGACGTTTACCACAACCTGAACTCCACCTATGACGCGATTGTCTCCAACCCGCCCATCCGGGCCGGGAAAGCGGTGACCTACGCCATGTATGACGGCGCCCCGTCGCATTTAACGCCGGGCGGCTCACTCATCGTGGTCGTGCGGCGCAAACAAGGAGCCGACAGCGTGTTCGAACATCTCAAAGAGGTGTTCGGAAACGCCGAGATCCTCGCCTCCCACAAGGGGTATCGCATCATTAAAGCACGTAAAGAAGGAGCGAAAGAATGACTGCAAAGAAAGTCGCAACGTACAAAAACTACCCGGCTGGGATCAATGACCGTCTGAATTTCTCGAAAATCAGCGGCTCCCTCAGCCTCCCCTACCTCGTTGAGATCCAAACCGAATCCTTCAAATGGTTTTTGGAAAAGGGCATCGACGAAGTCATGCGTGAAGTGTTCCCGATCGACAACTACGCCCACACCGTCTTCATCGACTATGTGAGCTGCCGTTTCGAGAAGCCGCTTTACACTCCTTTGGCCTGCAAGGGCGGCGATTTGACTTATTCAAGCAAGCTTCGGGTGACCTTACGCCTCCGCAACACCCAAACCGGCGAGATCAAGGAAGAGAATGAGGTCTTCATGGGCGATGTCCCGATGATGACCGATTCCGGCACCTTCATCATCAATGGTTCGGAGCGCGTCATCGTCTCCCAAATCGTCCGTTCTCCGGGCGCTTATTTCCAGGACACCCCCGATAAGAGCGGCGTCCACGTTTATAACGGCGAAATCATCCCGACCCGCGGCACCTGGCTCCAGTTCGAAAGCGATCTGAAGGGCTTCATGTGGGTCCGCATCGACCGTCAGAGAAAGATGCCGGCCACGATTCTCTTCAAGGCCCTTGGCATCGACAGTGAGCGTGAGCTCACCCGTCTCTTCGGCGACAGCGACATGATGAAGAACACCCTCGCCAAGGACAAAGATATCAAGAGCGCCCAAGAAGCCCTCGTCGATATCTTCCGCAAATTGAAACCGGGCGAACCGATCACCCCCGAAGGCGTCGTCAACTTCCTCGTCACCAAATTCTTCGATGACAAGCGTTACGACCTCGGTCGCGCCGGCCGTTTCAAATACAAGCAGAAACTCGGCATCTATGATCGTTTGGTCGGCCGCGTCCTCGCCGAACCCCTCGTCGATCAGAACGGCGAGATTGCGGTGGGCGCCGACGGCGTCACCCCGCTTTCCGAAGGACATAAGCTCACCAAAGCCGACGTCCAGCGCCTCCGCGACATCGAATTCTTTGAGAACCACGCGATGGAACGCGTCCTCAAAGTCAACACGAAGATCGATGACAACAGCGCCGTCAACATCGTCAAGGTCTATGCCTTCGACAAAGTCGGCGGCAAAGTGGTCCCCATCGTCGGCAACGACATGACCTGCACTTTGGCCCGCGTCACCATCTCCGACATCGTCGCCTGCTTCTCGTATTTCAACAACATCCAGTTCGGCATCGGTCAAACCGATGACATCGACCATCTCGGCAACCGCCGCGTCCGTTGCGTCGGCGAATTGCTCCAGACCCAGTTCCGCATCGGTCTCACCAAGATGGAAAAGACCGTCCAGCAGAAGATGTCCATCTCCGACCTGGAAACCGCGAAGCCGCAATCCCTCATCAACATCCGCCCGTTGACCACCTCGATCCACGAATTCTTCTCGAGCTCGCAGCTCTCCCAATTCATGGACCAGACCAACCCCCTCGCG
>CAMYXQ010000028.1 GCA_947303105.1 uncultured Caryophanales bacterium
AATTACGCGGATTCTTCCCTCAAGGATTTGACGTCCTTGAGGCCGTTTGAATCTCTCTTAATTCGACTTTAATTGAAATACTCTTTCCAAAGAGTATGCTTATCAGTCGGGAGAAAGTACCATGGAAGAGCAATACCGCAAAGACAACCTCAGCTGGGACGAATACTTTATGGGCGTCGCCGTCCTTTCGGCGATGCGCAGCAAAGACCCCTCCACTCAGGTCGGTTCTTGCATTGTCGACGACGATAACAAGATCGTTTCCGTCGGCTACAATGGCATGCCGCGCGGTGTGTGCGAAGACGATGTCCCTTGGGGACATGGCGAAGGTCTTGAAAGCAAGTACCTTTATGTCTGCCACGCCGAGTTCAATGCGATTCTCAACACCCGTAACGGATCCACCCTTAATGGGTGCCGTTGCTATGTGACTCTTTTCCCGTGCAACGAATGTGCGAAGGCTCTCGTTCAGGTCGGCATCAAGGAAGTGATTTACAAGGAAGACTTCCACGGTGACCAGGTCATTTATCAAGCCTCACGGAAAATCCTTGCTTTGGCGGGCGTCAAGGTCCGTCAGTATGCGGGCAAGGATCTCGTGATCAACGCAAAATGAAGAAAGTTGTTTACCGCGTCATCATTTATGTCTTGATTCTTGGCATCATCGCGGCGCTCGCTTTTGCGCCGAATGCCGGACAATCCGAACCCAATATCGCTTATTGGATCGTCGGTGGTGTCCTCCTTGTTGGATGGATGGCTTTCGTCATCGCGAACGAAGTCGTGATCAGTCGAAAGAAACGCAAGGAAGACAATGGCTCTAATTGAAATTAACAACCTCAACTTTGCCTACGATGAGGAAAGACCGACCCTCAAGAATATTTCCTTATCCATCGAAGCCGGCAAATATGTCGCTTTGATTGGCCATAATGGCTCCGGTAAGAGCACTCTTGCGAAAATCATCGCCGGTCTATTCAAGAAGGTCGAAGGCGATATTAAGATCTTTGATCTTCCCTTACAAAAAGAAAACCTTGTGAAGATCCGTTCCCAGTTAGGGATCGTCTTCCAAAATCCTGATAACCAATTCGTCGCTTCCAGCGTCAAAGAGGACATCGCTTTCGGCTTGGAAAACCGCGCGATCCCTCACGATGAGATGGATCCTATCATCAACGAAGTTGCGGAAGAAGTTGGCATGGAAAAATTCCTCGATGCCGCGCCGGAGAACCTTTCCGGTGGTCAGAAACAACGTGTTGCGATCGCTGGCACTTTGGCGATGAAACCGCGCCTCTTGCTTCTAGATGAAGCAACGTCCATGCTTGATCCGCGTGGTAAGAAAGAGATTCTCAATCTGATCCGCAAGATGCGGAAAGACAATCCCGAACTGACGATCGTTTCCATCACCCATGATGTCGAAGAAGCCGCTTTGGCGGATGAAGTCATCGTTTTGAACGATGGCGAAATCGTTTTGCACGGCACGCCGGAAGAAGTATTCGCCCATCGCGACATTCTCGCCCAGGTCCGTTTGGATGCTCCGTTCTTCGATAGTTTGGTGGTCGCCCTCAAAGCCGAAGGCGTCGCAGTTCCCGATGATATCAAAGATATCAAAGCCTTGGAGGATTATTTATGCCGATAATCTTCAAGGATGTGAAATATGTTTACGGAGCGAAGACTCCGTTTGAGTATGATGCCCTCAATGGCATCGATTTGACTTTCGAAGGCCATAAGCTGACTGCGATCGTCGGAAAGACCGGTTCCGGCAAGAGCACGCTGGTCCAACACATCAACGCTTTGTTGCGTCCAACGAGTGGCGAAGTGCTTATTGATGATTTCGTCAACGGTCCAAAGAACAAAATCAAAGCGAAAGAGATCAAAGAGCTCCGCAAAAAAGTCGGTTTGGTCTTCCAATTCCCCGAATATCAGCTCTTCCAGGAAACGGTTGAAAAGGATGTTTCCTTCGCTCCGAAAAACTTTGGCGTTCCCAGAGAAGAAGCAATCGAAAAAGCTCATGAAGCGTTGCAACGCGTTGGTTTGGATGAATCGTTCTATTCCCGTTCCCCGTTTGAATTAAGCGGTGGCGAAAAACGTAAAGTGGCCATCGCCGGCATCCTCGCCGCCCATCCGGATGTTTTGATTTTGGATGAGCCAACTGCCGGCTTGGATCCTGCCGCTTCCAAAGAGACGATGGATCTATTCAAACAGATTCACTCGGAAGGAACCGACGTCTTCTTAGTCACCCATGACATGAATTTGGTGGCTCGCTATGCCGACCGCGTTATCGTCATTGATGATGGGCGGATTGCCTTCGATGGTGACCCAAAGGCCCTGTTTAATGAGGATTTGGAGCAGTATTCGCTGGATAATCCGGATATTTATCGTTTTGCGAAAGCTCTGACCAAGCGCGGTTTGAAACTGCCGACCCGTGATTTGCGGACGGTGGAAGATCTCGCCAAAGCGATCAAGGAGGCCAAGCATGAGTAGCACCGTTCTTGGCCGTTATGTCCCGTATCAGTCCTTTATCCACAGAATGGATTCCAGGGCGAAGCTTTTCGCGATGATCTGCCTTATGGTCACCGTCTTCTTGAAACAGGTGAATTGGGCGATGACCTTCCTCGTTGGTGGTCTCTTCCTCGTTTTCATCATGATGTTGCTTTTATTGAGCCACACCAAAATCACTACCTTCTTGAAGTCTTTAAGAACTTTGTGGTTCATGGCGATCTTCTTGCTGATCATTTACATCCTGATTCCCCGAACCAGTGACTGGATTGCCTTCTCAATCGGCACCTTCAATGTCTATTGGGACAGCATCTTAGATGCAGCGAAAATATTAGTTCGCTTAATGTCAATGATTGCGTTGATGCTCGTCTTCTCCGCCTCAACGAAACCGTTGGAAATGAGTGATGCTTTTGAGTGGTACATGAGCCCACTTAAATACATCGGATTCCCCTCCCATGAGTTGGCGATGATTCTTTCGATCGCCCTCCGCTTCATCCCGACGATCCTCGAAGACGTCCATCGCATTATGAATGCCCAAGCTTCCCGTGGCGTCGATTTCAAACATGGTGGCGTGAAAGCGAAGGTTCGTTCGGTCATCTCGTTGATCGTTCCGTTATTTGTCAGTGCCTTCATGCGCAGCGAAGAACTCGCTGATGCGATGGAATGCCGCGGATATGACCCCAAAGGGAAACGTACCAAATATCGTATCGCTCATTTCAGCTGGCGTGATCTTGTCGGCATCCTTGTCGCCGCGGCCTGGCTCGGTTTGGTCATCGCCTCTTCCGTCACCCACTTCGACTTATTCGCCGTCTTTGGTTTGGAGGTCCGATGAACAATTATCTCTGCGTCGTGTCCTACCTTGGCCATTCTTATCGCGGTTGGGAGAAACAACCCCACCATGCGACCATTCAAGGATCCATCGAGAAGGCTTTGTCTTTTTATTTCAACAAAGACATCGTGATTCACGGGGCTGGAAGAACCGATGCCGGCGTCAATGCCGAAGGTCAGACGTTCTCCTTTCAAAGCGAATCCACGATTCCTTCCGTTGAGGGTTTCCTCTATGCGATGAATCGCCTTCTTCCTTCGGATATCGGCATCCAAAGCATCGAAGAAAAGCCTTTGGCTTTCCATGCCCGTCATTCCTCTTGCGGGAAGCGTTATCGTTATGCCTTCCACTATGGGACGAAGAATCCTTTTGAAGGCTTGACCATCGCCCAAATGGGAACGCGGAAATTCAACCGAGAAGCATTCTTATCTTGTTTGGAATTATTCCGTGGAGAACATGATTTCCGCGACTTCACTTCCAAAGAAGATGACGTGGATGGTTTCCGTCGCGATATCCGTCATATTGACTGCAATCTGTATCAAAACCCCGATGCCGAAAACATCGTGGTCACCCTCGAAGCAAACGGCTTTATGACCTATCAAGTCCGCATCATGATGGGGGCGGCGATCAAAGTCGGTCTTGGTTCAATGACCTTGGATGACATCAAAAAGCACCTGAATCCGACCACCCGTTCGATTTTGAATTACAAAGCGCCTGCCGAAGGGCTAACCTTAGAGAAAGTGTATTATGGCAAAGATTGATTACAGTTTTCATACCCATACTTTCCGTTGCGGCCATGCGGTGGGAACCGATGAGGAATACGTAAAAGCCGCCATTAAGGCGGACTTCCATTATTTCGGTTTCAGCGATCACGTGATGTTGCCTGGCATTCAGCACCGGATCGGCATCCGTGGCGACTACGATTTGTACTATGCCGACTACATCGCTTCAACTAGAGCCCTACGGGAAAAATACAAAGACCATTTCGATATCCAAATCGGCTTTGAATGCGAATGGCTCGGAGATGGCTACGGCGAGTATTATCGGACCATTCTCGAGAATGGCGACGTCGATTATCTTATCCTTGGCCAACACTGCTTCATGATCGGCCGCCGTTTGATGCTTTATGGCAGCTTATTCGATTACAAAGTCGCCCGAAAAGCCTATATCGAAGACTTGATCGCCGGCATGGAAAGCGGTTTGTTCCTCTATGTCGCCCATCCGGATTACATCTTCCGTTACACCAACGAAGTCTCGGATGAGGACATCAAAGCGGCCCGCCTGATCTTCGAAACCGCCGTCAAGCTGGATATCCCCCTCGAAATCAACATGGGCCCATCCCGTTGGGACCACAGCAGGAAGGATGCCCAAGGCGATTGGTTACTGGCCTACCCCCAAAAATGGTTCTGGGATTTGGCCAAAGAATATGATGTCGATGTCTGTATCGGCCCCGATGTCCATGACCCGAACGAGATCCTCAGTTCGGATTATGATTGGGCGGTGGAGTTTGCCTCTTCGCGGGGCTTGCGCCTCTTAAGCGGCAAAGATTTATACGAAAGAATTAAAAAACGTCGTTGAAATTCCCTCTCTCACAATGTGAGAAGGAGTGCTAGAATACAAACTTGCAAAGGAGAATTGTTTATGGGAAGACACTTTGAGGTCAGAGCGGCTGCGATGGCAGCCAGCGCCAAAGCCAAAAGCGCCATTTACATGCGCGCTTCCAAGGAGATTTATGCCGCGGCTAAGAGCGGCGTCCCGGATCCGGAAGCCAACCTCGCTTTGCGCAGCGCCATTGAAAAGTATCGCAAGAGCTGCCCGCGCGACGTCATCGACCGCGCCATCGAAAAAGCCAAAGGCGGCGACACCGTCGCTTACATCCCCGGCCGTTATGAATTTTTCGGCGCCGGCAATAGCTATGTCATCGTCGATACTTTGAGCGACAACCCGAACCGTGCGCTCGTCACCGTCCGCACCATCGTCACCCGCAAAGGCGGCAAGATGGGCAACGTCGCTTATAACTTCAATAACCTCGGCGTCATCGACTTTAAAGGCGAGAACCGCGACGAAGTCGAAGAAGCTCTCATCCTCGGCGATGTCGACGTCCAGTCCGTCACGTTGGAAGACGGCATGATCGAAGTCCTCGTCGCCCCGTCCGATTTGGCGAAGGCCACCGATGTCCTCAAGGACCTCGGAATCGTCGATCTCGAGTCGGCGGAAACGACGATGATCCCGAATGACTATGTCACCCTCGACGAAGAAGATCTCGGCAAGTTCCATCGCATGCTCGAGGAGCTCGACGAAGCCGAAGACGTGCAAGCCGTTTACCATAACGTCGAAAACGCCTAAGAAAATCCCGCGATTCCCCTCGGTTTCGCGGGTTTTATTTTGGATGTATCCAAAGGTTTCAAAATGTCTTTGACAACATACCTTATGGTATGGATAATATTCGCTGGCACTACTTTGAAAGAGGAACCCCGGTAAAGTTCAATCAATCAAAAACAGTCGCTAAGACTAGGAAGAAGGAAAAAGCAATGCAGCGTCAAACTACAATCGCAAAACCCCTCGAACTCAAGCGCGCTTGGTACGTCGTCGACGCCACGGACATCCCCCTTGGCCGTCTCGCTTCCCAGGTCGCTCAGATTCTCATGGGCAAAAATAAGCCGATCTACACTCCGAACGAAGACACCGGAGACTATGTGATCATCCTCAACGCCGCGAAAGTGAAACTCACCGGCGACGCCGAACACAAGAAAAACTACTACAACGTCAGCGGATACAATGGCGGACTTCGCACCCGCAGTTCGGGCACGATGAAGCGCGAATATCCGTGCGAAATGGTCGAAAGAGCCGTCTGGGGCATGATGCCCAAGGGCCCGCTTGGCCGCAAAGAATTCAAGAAGCTCTTCGTTTACGAAGGCGACAAGCATGAGCAGCAGGCTCAGCAGCCGATCGTCCTTGAGCTCAAGAAATAAGGAGAACGAACATGGCAGAAGTGAAGAAATATTACGGAACCGGCCGCCGCAAAAGCTCGGTCGCTCGCGTTTATCTCGCCGCTGGCAAGGGCAAAATCACCGTCAACGGACGTGATGTGAACGAATATATGCCGTACCCGACCCTTGTTCAGAACCTCAAGCAGCCGCTCGTCCTCATCGGCGGAGAAGACAAATATGATGTCATCTCCTTCGCCAAAGGCGGTGGCTTCACCGGTCAGGCCGAAGCGATCCGCCTCGGCATCGCCCGCGCCCTTCTTGAAGCTGGCGAAGACCGCAAGGCCCTCAAAGTCGCCGGCATGCTCACCCGCAACAGCCGCGCCAAAGAGCGTAAGAAATACGGTCTCAAAGCCGCCCGTCGCGCTCCGCAGTTCAGCAAGCGTTAATCGCAGCAAAAAAGAAGCCCCGATTGGGGCTTTTCTTTTTCCTGCCGCCTTGGATATCCTTATAATTGATACGAGGGAAATCATCATGAACGAAGAATTAACCAAAGGTTACATCGAACGGCTGCACCAGATGTTCGCCGAAGCCAAAGAGATTGGATTGCCTTTTGAATCCGTCTGCCTCTATATCAAAGAGGATAGCTATGTCTACGTCGAACACTTCCAACCGGTTAAGTATCGGAACATCTATTCCCATACCAAGAGTTTCACTTCCCTCATGGTGGGCATCGCCCTCGACGAAGGCAAACTCCGTCTCACCGATCACCTCGTCGATTTCATTCATGATGAACTGACCCCTGAGCAACTCAAAGAATACAAAGACATCACTTTGATGGATCTCATGACCATGCGTTCCGGCATGGGTGGCAACATCTTGATGGAATATGACCGTCGGAGAGGGTTATGTTACAAAGACTATCTCGCCTATGTGCTGTCCCATCCGGTGGTGAATAAGCCCGGAACCGTATTCGCCTATTCCAACAGCGATACCTTCCTCGCTTCCATCATGGTAGCCCGAGCCTATGGCAAGCCGTTCTATCAATTATGCTATGAACGCCTCTTCAAACCGATGAACTGCATCTGCCCGACCTGGGAAAGCGATTTGCTCGGCAACTGTGTTGCCGCGACCGCGTTGTTCCTTGGAATCGAGGATATGAACAAACTAGGCATCGTCCTTCTCAATGACGGCCTCTACGGCGGAAGCCGCATCGTCAGCAAGGAATATGTCGATTTGTTGAGGAATACCCATATTCCCGCCAAAGGCCATGGGGATTACTCGTTGCAGATCTGGCATAACCCCAAAGGGAATGTGCTGCGCGCCGACGGGATGCATGGCCAATTCACCTTCGTCGATTTCGATCGGGAAATCGCCCTTTCCGTTCAGCGCGGAGAGGATGATCGGGCCGATGAAGCCTTGCATTTGATCGAAAAATATTTCTTCGAATAATTGGGTGTTTTCCTGCTTGCCCCTAGGGGGCGTAAGTTGTATATTATTAGGGCGCAAAATCGCGCTTCGGGCCTTTAGCTCAGCTGGTTAGAGCGCACGCTTGATAAGCGTGAGGTCGATGGTTCAATCCCATTAAGGCCCACCAAATCGACAAAAACCGCGGACGACCGCGGTTTTCTTTTTTAGACGGTGAAACCCGCGAGAAAGAGTGCTCCAAGGAATTTTTGTCACGGGTTGTGACACAATTTCGTCTTTTATGAAAACTTTGGCAAATTCGAACATTATATGGAATGGTTTATACCATCTTGCGGTGGTATAATTCTTATTCGGTAAG
This sequence comes from uncultured Caryophanales bacterium, assembly GCA_947303105.1. Taxonomy (GTDB): domain Bacteria; phylum Bacillota_I; class Bacilli_A; order RFN20; family CAG-826; genus UBA4951. Next base: position 8,021 of record CAMYXQ010000028.1, read on the forward strand.
TCATAGGGGAGACAAGTCTATGAAAACAATCAACAAATATCGTTTGCTCGTGGTCGCAGCCAGTCTTTTGATGACCTTAAGCGGCTGCGATTTGGTGAACCCGAATTATAGCGGTGGCCAAGGTGGCAACACCAGCAATCCAACCACTTCTGAAAATGGCGGCGAAAGCAGCGTCGTCGATTCCAGCGTGAGTTCGCCTTCCGGCACCTCCGTCTATGACGACACCAGCGTCGTTCCGTCTTCCGACACCACCTCTGAACACTCCAGCAGCAGTTCGAGCGACCCGATTCCCCCTTCTTCTGATACTCATTACAAAACGGTCCGCGTCTTTGCCCGCGTCGACAATGAAGCAGATCTGGACTTAACCAAGAAAACCGTCATCGTCGCCCCCGATGCCTCCGCATCCAATAGTTACTTCGGGATGACCCCGAACGCCAAAAGCGAGACCCTTCCTTGGTATATCATCGGCACCGCGGTGAAAATCGAAGACAACGAAATCCAAGAGGACGAATCCTTCGCCGAATGGACTTTGTCCAAATCCGAGACTTATTATCAATTCTCTTTGGGAACCGACAAACTCCAAAGCTATGTCGATGGCACCCATTACTCCATCAATATCGGCGCCAATAGCAGTTATTCGAATAACTGGACTTTGTCCTTCGGCTCCAACGGTCAAATCACGATGAAGTCGGACCGTAATGTCTACCTCGAATACTATAATGGTTCCTTCTGCGGTTATAAGAACGTGGTGAGCGTCTATCTCTTCCAGGAGAACGGCACCAAACAAGTCATCGATGATTCGGCTACACCCGACATCGACACCAGCGATTTGGTTGACTCCCGTTGGCCGAACCTCGACTTCACCACCTATGGTGAAACCTTCCGCAATACCTTGGCTGGCTTAATCAGCGGCACCACGACCACATACAGCAACTGTTTGAGCGTCGGCGCCCGCGCGGCCGCCTAT